>JBLMVP010000169.1:0-11748 GCA_050256755.1 Sphingobacteriales bacterium
TTTCCTTAAAAGCAGGGTCTTTCTTCACCCGCTTCCCGTCCAGGCTGCTTTTCATACGGGCATAATATTCCCCACCCATTTGGTAAAAACAGATATTGTCAATACAACCGGTAATATAAAAAGGACCTGCTTGTTTTGCCATTTTTCAATATTTTATCAATGATAAAAAATCTTTTCACCAGCTAAAAACCAACCGGCCGTTTAGGCCGCTTTTGTCACATTTGTCCGCTTTTGACCGGCAATAAAATCCATAGTTCATCCTTCCTCCTCAACCTTAACCTCAACCCCAGCCTCAACCTCAGCCTCAACCTCAACCTTAACCTCAGCCCTCAAAAGTATAAGTGTTACCACTCAAAGGCATGGATAAAGCACGGAT
Source organism: Sphingobacteriales bacterium (assembly GCA_050256755.1). Taxonomy (GTDB): domain Bacteria; phylum Bacteroidota; class Bacteroidia; order Chitinophagales; family Chitinophagaceae; genus AWTP1-9. The sequence goes on from JBLMVP010000169.1 coordinate 377, forward strand.
AAAGAAAGGTAAAAGCGCAAAACAATACTTGGAAGAAAAAATGACAGCCCTCCCAGTTTAGATGTAAATAAGCTGTGCAAAACAGGTTAGATGTGCATAAAACCATAAAAACTCCGTTCTCAAAACTCAGAACTTTCCTTTTACTTTGCGCAAAGTATAACTAACTATCGATGGCTTTAAAAGATATTCAGTCCACGGGCAATAAAGACACAAGAAGTGGTTTTGGTGATGGTATAGTGGAAGCAGCAAGAAACAATCCCAATATTGTAGCTCTTACTGCAGATTTAGCTGGTTCATTAAAACTCGGCGCTTACATTAAAGAATTTCCTGAACGTTTTGTTCAATGTGGCATTGCTGAAGCAAATATGATTGGCATTGCAGCCGGTTTAACTATTGGTGGCAAAATTCCTTACACTACTACCTTTGCAAACTTCTCTACCGGCCGCGTGTATGACCAGATTCGCCAGAGTGTTGCTTACTCCGGTAAGAATGTAAAAATATGTGCTTCTCATGCCGGTTTAACCTTAGGGGAAGATGGAGCCACTCACCAGATTTTAGAAGATATCGGTTTGATGAAAATGTTACCGGGGATGACGGTTATTGTTCCCTGTGATTACAATCAAACAAAAGCAGCAACCAAAGCAATTGCCAATTACGAAGGACCGGTTTATTTACGTTTTGGAAGACCCGTATGGCCCATCTTTACCAATGAAACTGATTTTGTAATTGGTAAAGCGCAGCAATTTTCGGAAGGCACTGATGTTACCATTTTTGCATGCGGACATTTGGTTTGGAAAGCTATTGAGGCAGGAAGAATGCTGGAAGAAAAAGGCTTAAGTGTGGAAGTCATCAATATTCATACTATTAAACCATTGGATGAAGAAGCCATTTTAAAATCTATTCGCAAAACAAAATGTGCTGTTACAGCAGAAGAACATAATATTATTGGAGGACTTGGTGATGCCATTGCACAGGTTGCATCAAAACATTTCCCCATCCCTATAGAATATGTGGGTACCAAAGATACCTTTGGAGAAAGCGGAACACCAGCCCAGCTATTAACCAAATACGGATTGGATGCACCGGATATAGTGGAAGCAGCTGAAAAAGTTATTTCACGAAAAGCCCATTAATTCTTAAACCCATGAAAATATTTCCCGTCTATACGACGGGATTTTTTATTTTAGTATTAACCTAAACGCATTTCATGGCCAACCAGCTGGATGATAAAGAACTTTTATTGCAATTCCACGACCCGGTAACTAAGGAAAAAGCTTATACTTCCATCATCCGTAAATACCAGGAAAAACTTTATTGGCATATCAGAAGAATGGTTATTGAACATGAAGATGCCAATGATGTTCTCCAAAATATGTTTATTAAAGTTTGGAAGGGATTGGAAAATTTCAGGGAAGACAGCCAGCTTTATACCTGGCTTTACCGCATTGCTACCAATGAATGCCTAACGTTTATTGAGCAGAAGAAAAAAAGAGCTTCGGTTTCTATCAGTAATGATGAATCCGGGTTGAGTGAAAAGATAAAAGCTGACACCCATTTTGATGCTAATAAACTGGAATGGAAATTACAGTTAGCTATACAGGAACTTCCTGAAAAGCAAAGAATCGTTTTTAACCTGCGGTACTATGATGAAATGCCCTATGAAGAAATGAGTAAAGTATTGGAAACCAGCGAAGGATCCTTAAAAGCAAGCTATCATCATGCTGTAAAAAAAATTGAAAATTATATACTAAACCGTTAAACTTCAAACATAAAATACTGTCTCAAAAGTTGTAATGTCAGTGAAATCAGAAATATTGAACGAATTAATGGAAATCAGCCCTTTGGTAGCAGGGTTTGAGAGGGCTAATCCCTTTACTGTTCCGGCGGGTTATTTTGAAGAGTTAGATACTTCCATTTTAGCTTTGGTAAAAGTGGATGAAAATCCTTCCATATTGCAGGGTTTAGCCATGAAAAATCCTATGCAGGCTCCGGAAGGATATTTTGAAACACTGGCAGATTCTATTTTGGATAAAATAAAAGCTGAACAGGTACAAACAGCAGAGGATGAATTAAGAAGTCTTTCACCAATGCTTTATTCAATAGATAAGGTGAATGTATTTGAAATGCCACCCGGTTATTTTGAAAATCTTGGCGGTGATTTACTGAAAAAAGTTTCACCAAAAGAAGAAGCAAAAGTGATTTCTTTTGGCCAAAGAAAAAGTATCCGTTGGATGCGTTATGCCGCTGCAGCTGTAGTTATCGGATTGGTGGGGATAGTTGCTTTCTTTTTATTTAATAACAATACAACCGGGCTTGATTCAACAGTAAAACAGGGAATTAATTATGCCAGGCAAAATAAGTTTGACGAAGTATTAAATAAGACTTCTGATGAAGCTATTGCCAATTACCTCCAAAAAACTTCTGATGAAGCAGATGCCCTGCAAATGGTTGCCAGTGTGGATCAAAGCCAGTTACCCAGTGAAGAAGAACTGATGAGTGACGAAAAATTAATTGATGAATTAATAAATGAATCCGATAATAAAAAAGTAACGAATTAAGGAGACACTAATTATGAAAAAATATTTACTTATAACATTTTTCTTTGTAGCAGGCCTTACCCAATTAAAGGCCCAGGATGACCCGGAAGAAAACTCAAAAATTGAAGCACTTAAAATAGCGTTTATCAGTAAGAAATTAGATCTTACTCCTGATGAAGCACAAAAGTTTTGGCCCGTTTATAACCAGTACTTTAAGGAAATGCGCCAGGTAATTAAAGACCGTAAAGGTGACGATGGTGATGTAATTGATGAGGAACAAAAAGTAATTGATATCCGTAAGAAATACAGGGAACAGTTCACCAAAATTATTGGTCAGCCACGTATGAACAGGCTTTTTAATGCCGAGAGGGATTTTCGTAAGATTTTGATCAACCGTATTAAAAACCGCACTCAAAACAGGCCGGGGCTACCCAGAAGAGGTTAAAAGAAATACCAAAAAAATCTTGGAAATACGCTAAAGATTTCTTTAGATTTGCACATAGGTGTTTTTCATAGGTTAGCAACGGCCGACTCTTTTCAGGGTTGGCCTACTTTTTTACAGGAAGCCCTGATTTTATGAGATTTATTAAAAACTAAAAATGGGGGTCTTTATATCATGATAAAAAAGAAAAGTCCAATTCTCCTGCCTGCCCTGCTCCCACCATTGCTGTCTTAGTTCCATACATTTCTTTCCATCAAAATCATACTTGGCAATAAATTTTGTTCTCATTTGTATAAGTTGTGGTGCCACATCACCACCAAAAAAAATCTTTTCTCCATTTTCTTCAATCCAGAACACCTGGTGAAAGGGACTATGTGCTCCTGTAAGCTCGTATTGAATATAATTGTCAATTAAGCCATTATCATTTATTAAAACAACTCTGTCAGAATCTTTTAATATCTTGAAATCATCGGGCGAAAAAGATGGCTTCCCCTTTTCTAAACCTAAAGCCAGTTCCTTTTCATTTACATAATAAATTGCATTGGAAAAGCTAAAAAAATCCTGGCCCAGAATTTCATCTCTTTTACTGATACCGCCTGCATGATCTTTATGCAAATGAGATAATAACACTTTGGTTACTTCCATCGGGTTAATCCCTGCATCCATTAAATTCTGATGTATCTGCATTGTATCATCCGCGTTGGAAAAACCAAGACCGGTATCAATAACAATAATATCCTTTGAAGTAATAATGGCAAAGGGCTGTACTTCCACCAGCAAAGAACCTTTAGTTCTTTCCTGTAATTCATCCGTGGCTTTATTAAAGGGAACAAACTGCTTTGACTTATCTACTGTAAATGCTCCTTCTGAGAGAGGAATAATTTTCATCAAAACTCTATCTTCCTTTTAGTTCATCTCTAATCTGGGTACACCTATCATGGAATCGAAGATAAAAAGTTCTTCAATTTCGCAGGTTATCATATCATGTATGGGGAAATTCTCAATATAGCTTTTTACCTCTTCTTCAGTTGCAGCATTAAATACTACCCAACCCTTACTCCTTTCTGCATTAACTCCATAAGTTAATATCACATCATTATCCATTAGTTTGTTAATGTATTTACGGTGTTCGGGTAAAATTTTCCAGAAAGAAAGATCGAGTACTTCCGGGAGATAAAATGTTACAATATATTTCTTCATCACTTTTTCCATTACAGGATAAAGATATAACATTTAAAGGCATTGGAAGTTTAAGCTACCGTAAAACCATCTGCCTGTCGGCATCCAGTCTTAACAAAATAAAGATTAAAATGGTAAATGTCAACAGAGAAGAGCCTCCGTAACTTAACAAAGGAAGGGGGATTCCAATTACAGGAGCCAGTCCTACTGTCATACAAATATTCACCATTACATGAAAAAAAATAATACTGGCAACGCTATAGGCATACACCCTTGAAAAAGTGCTTCGCTGTCGTTCCGCAATACTTATTATCCTTAATAACAGGAATAAATAGATTCCAAGAAGTAAAGCACTTCCCCAAAAACCAAAACTTTCTGCCCATGCAGTAAAAATAAAATCAGTATGCTGTTCAGGAACAAAATCACCCTGTGTTTGTAACCCTTTTAAAAAACCTTTGCCCCAGAGACCGCCGGAGCCAATTGCTATTTTAGATTGTTTTACGTTATAATCTCCCTCATCTTTTTTCTTACCCTTTTCTTTCTCCTGTATTTCTTTTAACTGTGCGGCATTTTTAGGAACATAATCCTTACCTATTGCTGCATAAATACGTTTTACCTGGTAAGGTTTCATTACATGGTCAAATACATATGGAACTGCAAAACGTTGAATGGCCACGGCCACCATCCAGATGCCAATAACCATAATAGTAAAAGAACGGTAACGTCTGAACCTTGAATAAAGCAGAAAAATAATAAAAGCAGCAATCACTGTTAACAGGATGGCTAAGATATTTTTATCTACTAGTAAAGTTGCGACCACTAAAATTATTAAAGAGAATCCCAGCACCAGGTACCAGGCGGGTAATCCTTCCCTGTACATTACCATAAAGAAAGAGAAATACACTAATGCTAAACCCGTTTCATTTTGTAAAATGGAAATAATAGCAGGTGTTAATGCAATGGCAAATGCAGTAAGATGAGAATTGGTTTTGGCAAATACTGTTTCGGTTCTGCTTAAATATTTTGCGAGTGCTAATGAAGTAAATATTTTACAGAGCTCTGCCGGTTGCAAATTAAAACCACCACCCAACGCAATCCACGAACGGGAACCTCCAATATTTTTACCAATAACAAATGTGGAAAGCATTAAGAGGATTCCAAAGAGATATAGTAAGTTGGATGTTGCAGTAAAAAATTTACTATCTGTAAGCAATATAAATATGCCAATAACCGCACATAGCCCGGCAAATAATAATTGTTTGGAATAATTTTTCTTGAATGCGAATATCATCTGCGTCACATTTTCACCCTGCCGGTGCTCCACACTAAAAATAGCAATCCATCCAATAACTAATAAGGCTATATACAACCATACAATGGTTGAATCAATCCCTTTTGATATACCCTGCCTTCTTTCGTTCACGTTAGTTATTGATTGAATCTTTTAAAGCTGGTTTCTTTTTTTCATCCGGCAACAAAGCATCTGTTTTTATTTTTGGCGGAATATTATTACTGTCCTTACTATTCTGATTTTGCTTTTTCTTATCCAGCTTCATATCCGGCTCCTCTTCTACATCCAGTGTATCTTTTGTAGTTTTTAAAAACCCTTCTTTAACGAGATTACTGGTTTCTTTCAAATGTTCCAATGAATCCCTTTGCCGGATTTCATTATATATTCTTGGCGGAATCAGGTTTAGATTGGACAATGCTTCCAACTGGGCTTTACGTGCCGGGCCTGCAATGGAATCTTTAAGATATTTTTCAAGCATTAATCCCACAATCGGCGCCGCATAAGTTCCTCCAAATCCCCCGCTGTTTTCTACCACACACATAATGGCAATTTTAGGATCTTCTCTTGGAGCAAATCCGCAGAAAAATGAGTGATTGGGTTGTTTTACCCCTTTATAATAATTTTCAACCGTACCTGTTTTTCCGCAAATAGCTATTCCTTCCACTTTAGCGCCGATACCAGTTCCCCTTTCTACCACACCTTCCATTCCATTATGTACTACTTCAAATACAGCATCAGGTATATCAGTTGGTTCATTCTTTATTTGATATTTTTCTAATAATCCAAATTTATCGCCTCCTTCAATAGAGTCAACAAGATGGGGAATTTTATACCATCCTTTATTAGCTATATAAGCCATCTCATTAGCTACCTGTATGGGTGTTACATCCACTTCACCCTGACCAATACTTACCGACCGGAAATTGCAATAGTTCCATCTTCCTTTACCATACACTTTGTCAAAATAAGCGGGACTTGGTATGTTTCCTTTTTTTTCTGTGGGAATATCAATACCTAATTTATGACCAAGGCCAAAAGCAGACATATACCTGTTCCATACAGCGAGGCTGCTATCCTGACTTGGATATCTGGGATTGGTAATAACCCGTTGCATTACAGTAGCAAAATAAGTATTATCAGAAATAGTAATGGCATTCTGTAAATCAAAAACACCTTTATCCAAACACTTCATAGGTTTGCCACCACCACATCCATAAAAAGCACCGGAGCATGCTACCTTAAAATCTGTAGTTATTACTCCTTCATGCAAACCAATTAATGCCTGCAGGGTTTTAAAGGTTGAGCCTGGCGAATAAGTGGCATTAACAGCCCTGTTCAATAATGGCAATGCCGGGTCGCGGTATAATTCATTAAAATGTTTTCTTCTTTCTGAACCGGTTAATAAATTAGGATTATACGTTGGGGCACTTACCAATGCGAGCACACCTCCGGTTTTAGGATCAACAGCTACAATTGATCCTATTTTATTCTTCATCAATTTTTCACCAAGCTCCTGTAATTCCACATCAATAGAAGTATAAAGATGTTTTCCTGCTATTGCTGCCGTATCATAAGAACCATTTTCATACGGTCCTTTAGGGCGATTTAAATTATCTTTTAAAAGGTATTGTATTCCTCTTTCCCCCATTAGTACTCTTTCATAAGTGCGTTCCAACCCCGTCATACCTGCATAATCACCCATTTGATATCCTTCACTATTATGATGCTTTAAAAAACTTGAATCTACCTCACCCAAATAACCTAAGATATTAGCTGCTGCTCCAAATGGATACAATCTTACCGGACGTTCCTGTAAGAAAAAACCCGGTTGAAACTTGTATAAATTTTCATTGAGCTTGGCATATTTATCCGGAGCCAGTAAAGGTGAAAAAACAGAAGGACGATTACGGGTATTTTTAATGATGGCTGTAACAATTCTTTCCCTGAACTCAGTAGTATCAATATCTAAAATTCTGCAGAGAGAAAAAGTATCCACTCCTTTTACCTGCGAGGGTGTTACCATCAAATCATACATGGTGGTATTATCCAAGATGGCTTTTCCTTTTCGATCAAAAATAATTCCACGGCTTGGATAAACTACTTTACGAAGAATGGCATTTTCCTGAGCAAGACGACGGTATTTGCTGGATATTATCTGTAGATTGATTAGCTGTAATAAAATAACCAAAAAGGCTGCAGAAAAGATTAGCCTGACAACGTTTTTACGAGATTGATTAAAAACGGACATTGGTTGGGTGAAGGAATTTTAGTGCTTCAAAGTTATTAGTGTTTTTGACAAATACCAATCAAATATTGGTTAAATATCAGGTATTGGTAATAAACTTCTGTTTTCGGGTAAATAACATCTCCACTATTAATATCAGTAATAAACTGATTAAGGAAGAAGCCAGTGTTTTTATAATGAGATACCAAAAGTTTCCAAACTGCCATGCTTCCAGTGTAAATAAAAATCCATGATGAATAAGAGTGAGCAGCACAATGTAAGTAGCGTATGGAGCCAATCCCAAACTTTTAATGGAAGGCTCTTTGTAATTCATCTCTGCCCCCTGTTGTGGTATAAGAATATTAACCAGGAATGGACGCAGGTAAGCAATGAGTACACACGGAGCCGCATGCAAACCCGGAGTATGAGTAAATGCGTCTAAAGTAAAGCCGGTAACAAAACCCAATACCATTAACCAAAAACGGGAAATAGAAAAGGGTAACCACAGAATAAATAAGAAATATAAATAAGGATTGATAGAATAGTGTAAGGCCGGTATTTCATTCAGCACAAATACTTGTACTAATATAAATACAGCAAACCGAATAATATTTCTTAAAAGGTCACTCATTTTTTACTCTTTACTTTTTCCTCCAGTTCCTTTTGTTCTTCTTTTTGCCAGTTATCAATTATCCATGCGTATTGAATACTTTTAAAATCAGTGGCAGATTTTATTTTAAGCAAATAATTGTTGGTACTTTTTTCCAGGATGATTTGTGTAATGGTGCCCACCATCAGGTTTGGCGGAAACTTATCTGAATACTGGCTGGTAACTACTGTATCGCCTTTTTGTACCTTAACACTCTTGGGAATATCTTTTAAAGTAAGTATGGAAGGGTCTTCACCATCCCATTCTAATTTTCCTGCTTCACCACTCTTCATAATCTTTACACTGGTACTGCTTTGTTTATGCAGTAAACTCATTACAACAGAAAAATTAGTACTGGCATCCACCACTACACCCACAATACCACCAGGACCATAAACGCCCATATCTTTTTTAACTCCCTGCGCTGTACCACGATGAAGTGTGATGTAGTTGTTGGGAAGATTGGTGGAATTATGTACCACTTTTGCCTCCATATACAAGTATCTTCTTTTAGTACCAAGGGTATCTATAGGAATTGTATCAATAACTGTTTTATTAAGCGTATCCGGTAAGGAATAATTTTCTTTTAAAACATTAAGTAAGCGGGTGTTCTCTTTAGCTAATCTTTCATTTTCTTTTTTGAGCTTAAAATAGTCTTCTACTTTATTGTATTGGGTATACACGGAGCCTGATAATTCACCGGTTGTACCCATAAATGCTGCCTGGTGAAATTTATTATAGCTCAGCAAAAAATATAAACTCAACACTTCCAGAAAAATAAAGAAGAGAAAGTTAGAATGCTGACGTATGAATAGGAAAATGTTTCGCAATGGTGAATATTGAAGTTAGAAGTCTGAAGTCTGAAAGTTTCTAATTCTTACTTCCGGCTTCGGATTTATCTCATTACAAAAGGATACCTGTCATAATTCTTTAGAGCAATTCCTGTACCACGAACCACACTCTTTAAAGGATCATCAGCCACATGTACCGGTAATTTAATTTTCTGACTTAAACGTTTATCTAAACCACGCAATAAAGCACCACCACCGGTTAAATATAAACCACGGCGATAAATATCAGATGCTAATTCAGGAGGTGTTTGTTCCAGTGCTTTTAATATTGCTTCTTCTATTTTGAAAATGCTTTTATCCAATGCTTCCGCTACTTCCTGGTAACTCACCATAATTTGTTTGGGGATACCCGTTACAAGATCACGGCCATTTACAGGAATATCATCGGGTGGACTTTCCAAATCCTTCATCGCCGCACCAATCTGAATTTTGATTTGTTCCGCTGTACGTTCACCTATCAATAAACTATGATAGCGGCGCAGGGCTTCCATAATATCAGCCGTAAATTCATCTCCGGCGATTCGAATAGACTGGTCACATACTATACCTGCTAATGCAATAACGGTGATACCGGTTGTACCACCACCAATATCAATAATCATGTTTCCTACGGGTTCTTCCACATCAATACCAATACCCAATGCAGCGGCCATTGGTTCGTGCAGCAAATACACTTCCTGTGCACCGGCCTGCTCGGCACTGTCACGAACGGCACGTTTTTCCACTTCGGTAATGCTGCTGGGTATACAAATCATCATTCTCCATTTGGGTGGAAACAAGGGTTTCTTAGGGTAAATCATTTTAATCATCTCCCTAATCATAATTTCCGCCGCATTAAAATCAGCAATTACACCATCTTTTAATGGACGTACGGTACGGATACTTTCATGCGTTTTTTCATGCATCAGTAATGCCTTGCGGCCTACTGCCAGTACGTTTTTGGGATTATTTCTGTCTAATGCTACTATGGATGGCTCGTTTACCACTACTTCGTCATTATGTATGATGAGGGTATTTGCGGTTCCGAGGTCAATGGCGATTTCCTGTGTAAAAAAATTAAAAAGACCCATGTTGGTTTATTGAAAATTTTTGTGAGCAAAGTTGGAGGAAATTAATTGAAAAAACAATGCCAATTCTTTTATTTGTGGGGAAATCGGAAAAATAGTTTTTGAGAAGAAATAATAGTTTTCATTAAGGGTAGCTTAAATCATGAGAAACAATTTTTATATGGCTGATTATATAAACTCATATCCAATATCTCTCCTGTAATAAATACCATCGTAAGAAATTGTTTCCAGTACTGATTTTGATTTAGCCACACAATCACTTATTGAATCACCATATGATGTAACAGCTAATACCCTTCCGCCATTGGTTACTATTTCATCTCCCGCTTTTTTTGTTCCTGCATGAAAAATAATGGTATCCTTGTCAACAACTTGCGGAAATGAAATTGATTTCCCCTTTTCATAACTGCCGGGGTAACCATCGCTTACAGCCACAATAGTTACCGCGCAACGTTTATCTGTTTCAATGGTTACTTCGCCTAATCTTTGCTGTGAAGTTTTTATAAATAAATCCACCAAATCGTTTTTCAATCTTGGCATTACCACTTCCGTTTCAGGGTCGCCCATGCGGCAGTTGTATTCGATAACATAGGGCTCATCCCCCACTTTTATCAAACCAATAAATACAAATCCTTTGTAAATGATTTGCTCTTTTTTAATTCCATTGATAGTTGGCTCAATCACCTTGTCCACTACTTTTTTCATAAAATCTTCATCAGCAAAAGGCACCGGGCTTACTGCTCCCATTCCCCCGGTATTTAATCCTTCATCGCCTTCGCCTATTCGTTTATAATCTTTTGCCTCGGGAAGTATAACGTAATTTTCTCCATCGGTTAATACAAATACACTTAATTCAATACCGGTTAAAAATTCTTCTATCACCACTTTCTTACTGGCATCTCCAAATTTTTGTTGCTGAACCATCAGTTCAAACTCTGCTATAGCTTCAATTGGGTGATGACAAATTACAACTCCTTTCCCCGCAGCTAATCCATCTGCTTTTAGTACAATAGGCAGTTCATGCTGCTTAATATATCCAACACCCTCTGTAAAACTATCTGTAGTAAACTCCCGATAGGAAGCAGTTGGAATATTATACTTCATCATAAACTCTTTGGCAAAAGCTTTACTG
>JBLMVP010000170.1:0-2549 GCA_050256755.1 Sphingobacteriales bacterium
TTCCCTCTGCAATTTCAACTACTTTTTTTACATCAGCAATTGTTCTTGTTTCCACTTCTATTTTTAAACCCGGCTTTTTTGTTTGAACATAATTAAAAGCTTTATTAATCGCTTTTTCCAATCCACCACAATAATCAATGTGGTTATCCTTCAGCATAATCATATCATACAAACCCATACGGTGATTGATACCGCCGCCCATATGTACTGCCTCTTTCTCCAGCAAACGAAAGTTGGGAGTTGTTTTCCTGGTATCTAATACTTTAGTATGATAGTCTTTTAATTTGTTTGTAAACTTTCTGGTTAAAGTTGCAATTCCGCTCATTCGCTGCATGCAATTCAATGCTAAACGTTCACATTGCAAAATAGTATGAACTCTTGCTTCTACTTCAAAAGCAGTTTCTCCTTTTACCATCACCTCTCCGTCTGTTTTATAAACTGAGAATTTTGCTCCCGGTTCTAAATAATGAAAAACTGCTTTAGCAATCTCTACGCCAGCCAATACACCGTCTTCTTTAATTTTTAAAACCGCTTTTCCTGTCATCCTGCTATCAATAGTACTTAAGGTAGAATGATCCCCATCGCCAATATCTTCAATTAATGCATTCTTAATTAAGTCATTTAATTGTTGCTCATAAGTCATCATAAAACAAAAGTAATAAAGTCCGTTTCATTTGCTCCTTCATTAATACAAATAAAAATCCCCCGCAAAATGCGGGGGACCTTTTTGTATATATTCACTTAATTATGGTGCCTGGGCTTCTATTCTTATTTCCTGCAGGTATTGCTTATCTCCTCTTTGCTTAACAAACAATGTTGTTCTGAATTTTCCATCCTTTGTTAGGAGGTTACCGATACAGTAATTGGAGTTGCCGTTATCTCCTTTGTGGAGTACATCGAAAGATTTTACTTTATTATTGTTAAAAAAATCTTTCATAATTATTTCTGCCTGGCTCTTGCTGTAAGAGTTACTTTTATCAGGCATGGTTATCTCCACCACATTATCAAAGTATTTAGCCAACTGATCTGAGCTTCCAGCTTTCATTGCTCCAATTACGTCATCCAGGATTCCAAAGAGACGGAATGAAAACAGGCCAGTTACAAGAATTATCAATAATATAGTGCGTAAATTTCTTTTCATATTCGTTTTTTTGATTATGCTCCCTTCTAAGTTGCTAAAAGCATGCCAATCGGTTGTACGCTTGGCTTTACAAAATACAATTTCTTACTCTTAAGAAAAAGCTAATCGGTTGAAAATCCTGTAAATGAAGTAGTTTTGCAGTCCTATGGCAAAGAAAAAAGTTATCCTCATTATTATGGACGGTTGGGGCCTTGGCAAGGTTAAAAAGGCAGACGCCATCCAAAACGCAAATACTCCTTTTGTTAGCTCTTTATACAGCAAATACCCTAATAGTACCCTGGTTACCTGCGGCGAGGCTGTAGGTCTGCCTGAAGGGCAAATGGGTAACAGCGAAGTGGGGCATCTGAACTTGGGTGCCGGCAGAATTGTGTACCAGGAATTACAACGGATTAATGTAGCAGTACGGGATGGCTCTTTTGCAAAAAACGAAGTTTTGTTAAATGCTGTTAGAACAGCAAAGTCAGGTAATAAAACATTACACTTGATTGGGTTGGTAAGTGATGGTGGTGTTCATTCGCATATCAATCATGTTAAAGCAATTGTTTCTGTTTGCAGGAATGAAGGATTAGATAATGTACTGGTTCATGCTTTTACTGACGGACGTGATACTGACCCTAAAAGCGGCTTGGGTTATTTAAAGGATTTACAGGGGCATCTTAATACAACGACAGGAAAAATTGCCTCAGTATGCGGACGTTATTATGCAATGGACAGGGATAAAAGATGGGAAAGAGTGAAACTGGCTTACGATTGTTTGGTGAATGGCGAAGGAGAAAAATTTGACGATGTACTAAAAGCTGTTAAAGCATCGTATAATAATAATGTAACCGATGAATTTATTAAACCGATAATTAATTCTTCAGTTAGTGATGGAAAAATTAAAGATGGTGATGTGGTCATTTGTTTCAACTTTCGTACAGATCGTTGCAGGGAAATTACACAGGTGCTTACCCAACAGGATATGCCTGATTTTGGTATGAAGAAATTAAACCTTTATTATACCACTATGACGGAATATGACAAAACTTACAAAAACGTAAACATCATTTTTGAAACAGATAATCTTAACAACACCCTTGGTGAAATTTTGCAACAAAATGGGTTAAAGCAAATCCGTATTGCTGAAACAGAAAAATACCCCCATGTAACCTTCTTTTTCAGTGGTGGAAGAGAAATTCCTTTTGATGGTGAAAGCAGAATTATGGCTCCTTCTCCAAAAGTAGCAACATATGACTTAAAACCGGAGATGAGTGCTTATGAGGTTACCGATGCTATTGTTCCGGAAATTGAGAAAGAATCAGTAGATTTTATTTGCCTCAATTATGCCAATGCTGATATGGTTGGACATACTGGTGTTTTTGGAGCCGCTATAAAAGCCGTTGAAACAGTCGATAAATGTGTGGAAAGA
>JBLMVP010000171.1:0-6413 GCA_050256755.1 Sphingobacteriales bacterium
ATTATTGACTTTACTTAAACTATATGGTGGCAATGGAACGGCTAACCAACCCGTAACAATTTATGGCGGCAGTCAGGGAATTACATGGGATTGGTCAGGCCCAGGTGGTTTCACCTCAAGCGAGCAAGCTCCCTTAACTTCCTTTGTAACCGGCACCTACCAGCTTATTCTGACAGAGGCACGTAATGGCTGTAAAGACACTGCTACAGTTTGGGTAGATTTATCTACTCTTGCAACCCATGATATTACGTTAAGTGGTGCTATCACTAACGGAAAAGCAACTTTGCAATGGCAAAATCAAATTACTAATGTTAACGGAGAATTTATAATTGAAAAGGGAAGTAATACCAGTAATTTTATCTCAATTGGAAAATTAAATACAAAAGCTAATACTGAAACATATTCTTTTACAGATGCTTCATCAATTAGCGCTGGCATATATTATCGCATCCGTTTTATACAAGAAGATGGTAAAATATTGTATTCTAATATTGCCAAACTGGATGGCAAATCAGCGCAAAATTCAATCAACATATTGCATAAAAGATCTAATGCATCAATTTCCATTAGTGGCATGGAAGCCGGTAACGGGATTGTCCACACTGCATTGTATTCTTTATCCGGCAAACAAATCGCAGCTAAAACCGGGAAAAGCTCAGCTAATAATTTCTCAATAGAAATGAATTACCCTTCTTCAACTGCTCCGGGTGTGTATATATTAGCTATATATATTGACAATAAAATTGCAGCCTCCAAAAAGCTTGTATTGTGATATTTAACCAGAGTAAAAAAGCCCCGTCAAAAGCGGGGTTTTTTATTTAATATTCCATTTCAGCAAAAATCTCCCTTCCTTTTTAAATGTATGATTGCTTATCCTTAATTTTACTTTCATCACTTGTTTAACATGAAATATTTTATCGTCCTGTTATTATTATTAACTTTTGTAGCCTGCAGAGATAATTCATATACTAAATCCACAGAACCGGTAGATGCTGCAAGAGAATTTATCAGAGCAAGCCTTGATGGAGATTTTAAAAAAGCTAAACTTTATCTTGCTAAAGATGATAACAACCAGAACTTTTATAAAATGTACATGGACAAATACGATAAGCTTTCATCCATAGAAAAAGAAGGTTTTAAGAAAGCTTCAATCATTATTAATAAAATAGAAAATATTAACGACAGTACAATTATTGTAAACTATGCCAATACTTTTAAGAATAAAAATTTCGAGGTAAAAGTGTTTTTACAAAAAGGTGAATGCTGGGTCGATTTTTATTATGGCATTACCGGCAATCTTAATATTGAATAATTCATGTTGAAAAATTTTTTACTTGTTGGTTTTGGGGGAATGCTTGGTTCAGTACTTCGTTATGCGGCATCTTTACTTATAAGGAATTCAGCCAATGGTTTTCCTTTTGCCACTTTTTCTGTCAATCTTATTGGTTCATTTATTATTGGATGTATTTTTGGAATGGGGTTAAAAGAAACCGGTTTAAGTTGGGACTGGCGGCTGTTCCTTGCAACAGGTATATGTGGAGGCTTTACAACTTTTTCAGCATTATCGTTAGAAGGTGTTGCGCTATTACAACAACAGCGATATACAGTGTTCTTTGTATATTTTTTGACCAGCATAATTTTAGGACTTGCAGCTGCCTGGGCCGGGTTGCTATTAAATAAATAATACTTTGTTTACAGCATTTGATAAATCGTAACTTGTAAAAAAAAATAATTGATGATAACTGTTCTTCATCCGTGGCATGGTGTCTCTCCCGGGGATGGTGCCCCAAGACAGGTAAAAGCTATAATTGAAATACCACAAGGATCAAGAGCTAAATATGAAATAGATAAACCAAGCGGCCTTTTAAAACTAGACCGTGTTATCTATTCTTCCTTTCATTATCCTGTCAATTATGGATTTATTCCTCAAACATTGGGACAGGATGGTGATCCTTTGGATATACTGGTACTTTGCTCACAATCCATTGCTCCTTTATGTTTGGTTGATGCTACAGTAATTGGCAATATGCAAATGATAGACAGTGGTGAGCAGGACGATAAAATTATAGCAGTAGCTACAAAAGACCCTTCAGTAAATCATATTAATAATGTTGAAGATTTACCCCAGCATTTCTTTCTTGAGTTAAAACATTATTTTGAGCAATACAAAGTACTTGAAAATAAAAAAGTGGAAATAGATAATTTCCAGGATAAAGCCACTGCATTAAAAATTGTAGAAGAAGCTCTTATTTTTTATAAAGAAACTTACCGAAAAGAATAACTCAGTGCTTCATGAAATCAACTAAGAAAATGACATCACAAATCATCATCATTCTATTGTTAATCGGGCTGGCAGCAGGCATGCTAAGCGGCATGGTTGGTGTTGGAGGAGGAATTATCGTTGTTCCTGCATTAGTTTTTTTCCTTGGCTTTTCACAACACGAAGCCCAGGGAACTTCATTGGGATTATTACTTCTTCCTGTAGGTATTTTGGCTGTGCTTAATTATTACAACAAAGGGTTTATTGATATAAAAGTAGTAATCATAATGAGTCTTGCCTTTGTTGTGGGTAGTTGGGGAGGAAGCAAACTTGCTCTTACTTTACCACAGGGAACTGTTAAAAAAATATTTGCGGTGTTTCTTCTATACACCTCATTTAAAATGCTTAATTGGGATACCGTAATTATTAACTGGTTCAAAAAAATCTTTTAATTATTCTAAGGTTGTGTGACCGCTGACCAGTTTCAGAATTAACCACTCCCTGTGCATCTATTTTATCAACTCTTATTTTCCCTGCTGCATGAATTATTTCATTTTCATTAAGCAAGATACCTACGTGAATTATTTTCCCTTCTGCATTATCAAAAAAAGCAAGATCTCCCAGCTTTGCCTCCTGCAAAAAACCAATTGCTTCTCCCCCGTCAGCCTGCTGCCAGGAATCTCTGCCTAATTTTATTCCAAAGAATTTGTATACCGATTGAGTAAACCCGCTGCAATCAATTCCAAATACAGATTTACCGCCCCATAAATAAGCAGAATTTAAAAATGTAAAGGCAATGGCTCTTAAATCTTTTGTATCAGGTTTTGATGTTTTTATTTCCCAAACTTTACCAGAAAACTGAATAGAGTTTTTTTTCCACACAGCCTTTCCATTTGTCATAGCCGTTAAACTACTCCCAAGAGGAATCTGCATAGGATAGCCATTATACTGAATGGTATTTATCCAATCTGCTGCCAAATCTCTTTTACCATACAAATAATTATCGAGTATAATTTCGGCGACATGGCTAAACTGACACCAGCCTTCGTATTCATCATATTCGCATTGCACCAGCACCCAGTCTTTTTCAAGCAAAATAACTTTGCAGCATTCACCAAAAAGCAATTGCGATTTCATCTCGCTTTCATGTGACGGCTCTAAACGCAAAGGACTAACGGGCACACAACAAACAGCATAAAGCATTAAGTAGTATTTTATTTAGTGTGAATTTATGGAATTTATCCTCGCCCTGCATCTGCTGAATAAAATTCACTATACTTGCAGCAAGTAAAACTTTTTGTGAACCCGGACCAATACAAACATATAAGCGACCAGGAACTGCTGGAAAATTTTTATTCAGATAAAAATAATGACTGGCTGGGTGTTTTATTACCACGATATACCCTGCTGTTACTCGGTGTATGTATGAAATATCTTAAAAACGAAGAGGAAGCAAAAGATTGTGTGCAGCAGGTATTTTTAAAAGCAATAACCGAACTGCATAAGTATAAAGTGGATTATTTTAAAAGCTGGATATACATGGTGGCAAAAAATCATTGCCTGATGAAATTGAGGGATAAAGGAAAAAAAACAATAGAAATTACAGATAAGGTAATGATAGCGCCGGGCGAAGAAACCGACAAAGCACTTTTAGAACAAAAAGACAAAACACTTTCCATAATGAGTGAGGCGCTTGAAGAATTAAACGCTGAACAAAAAAAATGTATCATTTTATTTTATCTTGAAAAACAATCTTACCAGCAAATAGCAGATAAAACAGGCTTTACTCTGATGCAGGTAAAAAGCCATATTCAAAATGGCAAACGAAACCTGAAACAATTGATAGAAAAAAGGATGCAGTGATTTTGTATCTTGTATAATGGAAAAAAATATGTCATAAGAAACAAGAATGAATAACGATTTGATTAACATATTATCCAACAGCAATAAAGATATTGATAACCAAAAATTAATGGATTACCTGGCTGGTAAACTATCAGGTGAGGATGCTCATGAAGTTGAAAAAATCCTGCTTGAGTCAGACTTTACGTCAGATGCAGCAGAAGGCTTATCGATGGTAAACGAAAAGAACAGACTCTCAAAAATGATTTATGACCTTAATACCAATCTTAAACATCAATTAGAACAAAAGAAAAAAAGAAGATTAAGAAGGGGGCTAAAAGATCAGCCGGTTTGGGTTATGATGATAGCAATCTTCCTGATCTTAATTATACTTTGCTACCTGGTGATTCACTTTTATCTAAAAGGAATTTAACAGAGCCTTTTTCTATTTACTATTTCATACTTGTAAAATCCTTTTTTGGGTGCATAAAAATAAGTTTGGAACGGGCCCACTTTTTGTTGTAACTTTTATTTAATTAATACTCCATATTATGAACATAGCACAACGTATTCAGCAATGGAGTTTGACTCATCATCCTAAATGGCTGATAGTACTCCGCATAGTTCTGGGTTTGTTTCTTTTCCGAAAAGGTATTAGCTTTATTTACCGTGCAGAGGAGTTGGAATTATTGCTTCAATACAATTCCATTGACATTGGCACCAAAATAATATCCTGGTATATCATGATTGCTCATTTGCTCGGCGGGATTTTAATCATTGCCGGCTTATTTACACGGATAATGTGCCTGCTTCAAATACCCATTCTTTTAGGTGCCGTCTTTTTAATAAATATTAAAAACGGAATCTTTGGCACTAACACAGAATTAGAGTTTTCCATACTCATGCTGGCCTTACTTATTATTTTTTTTATTGAAGGTGGTGGCCCAATATCACTTGACAATTATTTTCAGAAAAACTCACCATAACAAATACCTGTTATTAAATAAAAAATGCCGGTGATTTTCCGGCATTTTATTATTACTATTTTTAATTCTTTTATTGATTAATATCTTTCCCTTCTTCTAATTTCTTAATCATTCCTTCAACAGCTGTTTTATTCTGTGCATTTGGTGCAATAGGCAATGCCTGCTTTGCATTTTTTAATGCATTTTTATAATCTCCCAATGCTGAGTATCCTCTCGCTAAACCCATCAATGTTGTAAACTGGTTTGGATTTTTATCTGCATTCGCTTTAAATACTTTAAATGCTTCATCTTTTTTACCACGACTTAATAAAGTGCGGCCATACTGGTGTACTTCCTGCACCTGACCCAATGGCAATGCTTCATTCATTAAAGCATCAGCCTCCGACTGCTTTCCCAATTTTTCAAGTACCGCAGCTTTGGTACTTAATGTTGTAAATGACTTTTTACCAACAAACGCCCCTCCTATTGCATAATCAGCCCATTGCAAAGCCTCATCAAGATTAGCATTGTTTTGAACACAAAATTGTGCTGCCTGTGCCCATGCATCAGCATCAAATCCCTTATTACTCTTTAATTCCCTGCGAAACGACTCTATTTGAGTTTTCACCAAATCAACTTCAACAGTAAAAGGAATTTTAACTTTCTCCCATTGCAACGCAATTACAGCACTGTTTTCTTTTTGCCCTTCAAATTCATATTTCAGCCATTCAACACTTTGATCCAATTTAACAGGCTTAACTTTTACCTGCAAAGCATCATCTTTAGGGTCATAAAAAAAGCTTCCCCATGAAGTTGAGTTTTTCGAAAAAATTAAAGTTGCTTCATCTGCACCCATGGCAACAAAAAAGCCATATTTGCCTGCAGCTAAATCTTTCCCTTCTATTTTCACATCATTTTTAAATTCAATAGTAGTATTCTCATTGGCACCTGCCCGCCATGGTGAGGCTTTACTGGTACCAAAGCCAAGATCCGTATATCCATAATGCACAATTGGAGTACCATATATTTTACCTTCTCTTCCTTTTACCCCGGGACGGTTATAGCTGATAGTAACATCAGTAATACCTATCCGTTCTGTGACGGATGCTTTTTTATTTCCTCCGTTGGGTGCAGTAGTTAACCCCTGTGCATTGGCATATGCCGCTGTTAATAATACAGCAATGAATAAAATCAGTTTCCCTTTTTTCATGTTAATTGTTTTAGGATAACGAATTTAAACGCAGCAAAGAGGCTTGCAATAGCAAGAAGGATAAGCGGCTGGATTTGAAAATAGCAGGTATTGTTTCGGTACAAAGATGATCCCGTTGGATTTTCATATTGTCATA
>JBLMVP010000172.1:0-8735 GCA_050256755.1 Sphingobacteriales bacterium
CAATTCGCTTCTATGTTGAATAACAGAATAAATAATGTCATTTCCTTTGTGACCATAATAATTGTGGTAGTCATTATTATTCCTGCACATGGAGGTGGATGTTATCAGTTATAAAATAAAAAATTAAGATACCGAACCCGCCTCCAAAAAAGGCGGGTTTTTTATTGGCCTTAAAACAAAGATTAAAACAATACTATGGCAGCTTATTACAACGAGAACACAGTTCTCTACTTAAACGGGGAATATTTAAAAGCTACGGAAGCAAAGATTGATTTATACAGTCAGTCCCTGCACTATGGCTATGCAGTGTTTGAAGGAATCCGTTCTTATAAAAATATAAACGGCGAAACAAAAATTTTTAAAGAGCAGGAACACTTTGAACGTCTTAAAAATTCCGCTGAGGCAATGAATATGCCTTATCCATGGAATACTGAGGAATTGATTAATGCTACCTATGAAGTGTTAAAGCAAAATAATCTCCAGGATGCTTATATCCGTCCTGTGGTATTTGCACCAGCTAATATGGGGTTTATAATAAATGAAGTTTCACATATTTTAATTGAAGTGTGGGAAATGCAACCATTTTTGGGCGATAAGTTATTAAGAGTAATGAGCAGTTCTTTTCAACGTCCGAATCCAAAAGGGTTTAAGATTACTGCTAAAGCAAGTGGTCATTATGTGAATTCCATATTGGCCAGCCAGGAGGCAAAAGCAAAAGGATTTGATGAAGCGTTATTAACAGATATGAATGGATATATAGCTGAAGGTCCGGGTGCAAATGTATTTTTTGAAAAAGACGGAAAATTAATTACTCCTTCAGTAGGAAATATTTTACCCGGTATAACAAGAGCAACTGTTATTGAAATCTGTAATGAACTGGAAATACCAGTTGAAGAAAAATTATTCACAGCCGATGAATTGAAGGAAGCCGATGCAGTTTTCTTTTGTGGTACTGCTGCAGAAGTAATAGGATGGGAAAGTTTTGATGATTTGAAATTTAAAAAAAGCTGGAACGAATCATTAGGAAAGATTATCCAGAATGCGTATATGCACAGAGTTATTGAAAAAGAATTTAAACCAGAATTAGTGTAAGCTGAATAAAGAATAGAATGCACAAGGGTGTGACACAACAAAAGTTGAGCTAAGAATAAATGCTGATATCAAAATAAATAACAAAATAAAATTATCCTCCTTTAGGGGGCAGGGACATGGTAGAGTTAAACAAATATTCAAAGACATTAACACAGGACGTAACACAACCTGCAGCGCAGGCAATGTATTATGCAATTGGCTTCAAAGAGGAAGATTTTAATAAAGCACAGGTTGGAATTGTAAGTATGGGCTGGGATGGTAATCCCTGCAATATGCACCTGAATGATTTAGCAACAAGTGTTAAACAAAGTGTAGATAATACTGAAGGCTTGCTTGGTCTGCGTTTTTATACTATTGGTGTGAGTGATGGTATCAGTATGGGAACAGATGGTATGCGTTATAGTTTGATAAGCCGTGATGTAATTGCTGATAGCATTGAAACAAATGCCGGTGCCCAATATTATGATGGAATTATCACTATCCCGGGTTGTGATAAAAATATGCCGGGCTCTATAATGGCATTGGGCAGATTAAACCGTCCATCAATCATGTTGTATGGTGGAACGATAGCTCCAGGTCATTATAAAGGGGAAGATTTAAATATTGTAAGTGCTTTCGAAGCATTGGGGCAAAAGATAGCCGGTAATTTAAGTGAGACCGATTTTAGAGGTATTGTTCAGCATTCCTGTCCGGGTGCCGGTGCATGTGGTGGTATGTACACTGCTAATACTATGGCCAGTGCAATTGAAACTTTGGGAATGAGTTTACCTAATTCATCGAGCAATCCTGCATTAAGTGAAGACAAACAAAAAGAATGTGCAGCTGTTGGGGCTGCTATAAAAGTTTTACTTGAAAAAGATATTAAGCCCCGTGATATCATGACACGTAGAGCATTTGAAAATGCAATAACCGTAGTAATGGTATTGGGTGGAAGCACAAATGCTGTATTGCATTTGATAGCGATGGCAAAGAGTGTGGATGTTCCATTGACGCAAAATGATTTTCAAACTATCAGTAATAAAATTCCGGTGCTGGCAGATTTTAAACCATCCGGAAAATATTTGATGGAAGATTTACATCAGTATGGTGGTGTACCTGCAGTAATGAAATATTTGTTGAACAAAGGTTTATTACATGGTGATTGTTTAACCGTAACAGGAAAAACAGTAGCAGAGAATTTAGCAGATGCGCCAGACCTTGATTTTAAAAAACAAAAAGTTATTATGCCATTGGAAACACCTTTAAAGGCAACGGGGCATTTGCAAATATTATATGGCAACCTCGCAGAAAAAGGAAGTGTGGCAAAAATAAGTGGTAAAGAAGGTGAACGTTTTGAAGGAACAGCAAGAGTGTTTGATGGAGAAAAAGACTTGATTACAGGTATACAATCCGGTAAAGTACAGGCAGGCGATGTAGTGGTGATAAGATATATCGGTCCAAGAGGAGCACCCGGTATGCCGGAGATGCTTAAACCAACAGGAGCTATTATTGGTGCCGGCTTAGGTAAAAGTGTTGCTTTAATTACCGATGGAAGATTTAGCGGAGGTACACATGGCTTCGTCGTCGGTCATATCACTCCCGAAGCATTTGATGGAGGTTTGATTGGATTGGTACAGGATAATGATATTATTGAAATCGACGCCGTAAACAATACCATCACTTTAAAAGTTGCGGAGGAAGTGATAGCGGAAAGAAAGAAAAACTGGAAGCAACCTGCATTAAAAGCAACCAAAGGTATTTTATATAAATATGCACGGTATGTAAAAGATGCAAGCGAAGGTTGCGTAACAGACGAAGCATAAACTTAATTAATAAAAATATTTTATGAGCACAATTGAATTAACAGCAGAAAAGACAGGTGCCAAAAAAGAAGCAGTTACCACCATCAGTGGTTCTGTTGCTGTGCTGGAAGGTTTTTTGGCTGAAGGTGTTGATATCATCTTTGGATATCCCGGTGGTGCTATTATGCCTATCTATGATGCGTTGTATGATTACAACGATAAACTAAAACATATTCTTGTTCGTCATGAACAGGGTGCTGTACATGCAGCACAGGGTTATGCAAGAGCGAGTGGAAAAACAGGAGTGGTGTTTGCAACGAGTGGCCCGGCTGCAACTAATTTGGTTACTGGTTTAGCTGATGCGATGATTGATAGTACACCTGTTGTTTGTATAACAGGACAAGTGTTTGCGCATTTATTAGGAACAGATGCATTCCAGGAAACGGATGTAATTAATATCACAACCCCAATTACGAAATGGAATTACCAGGTAACAGATGCTAATGAAATTCCATCAGTGTTAGCTAAGGCATTTCATATTGCCGGTACAGGAAGACCGGGTCCGGTATTAGTTGATATCACTAAAAATGCACAATTACAATTATTTGAATACAGTGGTTATAAAAAATGCAATCATATCCGTAGTTACCGTCCTAAACCAATTGTAAGGAAAAAATATGTAGAGGAAGCAGCTAAACTTATTAATGAAGCAAAAAAACCATTTGTAATTTTTGGACAGGGTGTTATTCTCGGTAAAGCAGAAAAAGAATTTTTAAAATTTATTGAGAAAGGTGGATTACCCGCTGCATGGACTATCATGGGCATGAGTGCAATTCCCACTGACCATCCATTGGGTGTTGGAATGCTTGGGATGCATGGTAATTATGGGCCTAACTTATTAACTAATGAATGTGATGTACTGATTGCAGTAGGTATGCGTTTTGATGACCGTGTTACCGGGCGATTGGATAAATATGCAAGACAGGCAAAAATTATTCATTTAGATATTGACCCTTCAGAAATTGATAAAAACGTTAAAGCAACTGTTGGTGTATGGGGTGATTGTAAAGAAACCTTGCCATTGCTTACAGAATTAATTGAACAAGAAGTTTATCCTCAGTGGTTGCAGAAGTTTAAAGACTGTACACAAAAAGAAGAAGAGAAAGTTATAAAGGAAGAACTAAACCCAACGAAAGATGAGTTAACAATGGGTGAAGTTATCAACCTGGTGAATGAGTTAACAAAAGGTGATGCCATTATTGTAACGGATGTTGGTCAGCACCAGATGGTGGCCTGCCGTTATGCAAAAATGAATCAGTCAAAAAGTAATATCACCAGTGGTGGTTTGGGGACAATGGGTTTTGCATTACCTGCTGCTATTGGAGCTAAATATGGTGCTCCTGAAAGAACGGTAGTTGCTGTGATAGGTGATGGAGGTATTCAAATGACGATACAGGAGTTGGGAACCATCATGCAGTTTCAACCCGATGTGAAAATTTTAATTCTTAATAACCGGTTTTTAGGAATGGTTCGCCAGTGGCAGGAATTGTTTCACCAAAACCGTTATTCATTTGTAAATATTACCAGCCCTGATTTTGTGCAGGTTGCCAAAGGATATTATATTCCGGGAAATAGTGTTAGTAAAAGAGAAGATTTGCAAAAAGCAATAAAAGAAATGCTGGAACACAAAGGAAGTTATTTATTGGAAGTGATGGTTGGAAAAGAGAATAATGTATTCCCGATGGTACCACAGGGGCGTGGTGTTTCTGAAGTGATTTTGTGTAAAGAAGATTTATAACAGTTAAAAAATTATTTATGCATAAACAGGAATTTACAATCACTGTATATACAGAAAACCAGGTTGGTTTGCTGAACAGGATTGCTATTATCTTTTCAAGAAGAAAGATAAATATCGAAAGTTTGAATACTTCACCCTCAGAAGTGGATAGTGTGCATCGTTTTACCATTGTAATAAATGAATTTGAAGAAGTGGTGCGCAAACTTTGTCGCCAAATTGAAAAACAGGTAGAAGTATTAAAAGCCTATTATAATACCAATGAAGAAATCGTTTGGCAGGAACTGGCTATGTACAAAGTTCCTACAGATGTAATTGCAGAAGAAGTTAAAGTAGAAAGACTATTGAGTCAGCATGGAGCAAAGGCAGTAGTGATACGAAAAGACTACACCGTTTTTGAAGTGGCAGGCCATAGAGAAGAAACAGATAAGCTTATTAAGGTTCTGGAACCCTATGGATTGATTGAATTTGTTCGCAGCGCAAGAATTGCTATTATAAAAAACAGCGATGGTTTCCACAATAAGTTGAAAGATTTTGAATACAGGGAGCCGGGAGAACAGGCAATCGAGAATGAATATTTGGATAAAAATCAGGAAGTATTTTCAATGTAATAAAATATGTTGAATGCTAAATGAGGCAATGACATTTATCAATTCAACATTCAAAATTTAACATACAACATAAAACCAAAAAAAATGGCAAAACTAAATTTCGGTGGTACCGAAGAAAATGTAGTAACAAGGGAAGAGTTTCCACTCGCTAAGGCACAGGAAGTTTTAAAAAATGAAACTATTGCTGTTATTGGTTATGGTGTGCAGGGCCCGGGTCAGGCATTAAACCAGCGTGATAATGGTATCAACGTAATTGTTGGTCAGCGTAAAAATTCTAAAACATGGGATAAAGCTATCCGTGATGGATTTGTGCCTGGTGAGACATTGTTTGAAATAGAGGAAGCATTACAACGTGGTACTATCATTTGCTATTTGCTGAGTGATGCTGCGCAAATTGCTTTGTGGCCAACTGTAAAAAAACATTTAACTCCCGGTAAAGCATTATACTTTTCTCATGGGTTTGGAATTACGTTCAACGAACAAACCGGAATAATTCCGCCGGCAGATGTTGATGTTTTTTTAGTGGCGCCAAAAGGTTCAGGAACATCTCTGCGCAGAATGTTTTTGCAGGGCCGCGGTTTAAATAGTTCTTATGCAATTTACCAGGATGCAACAGGTAAAGCAAAGGACCGTGTTATCGCACTAGGTATTGCAGTAGGAAGCGGTTATTTATTTGAAACTGATTTTAGGAAAGAAGTTTTCAGTGATTTAACTGGTGAAAGAGGAACATTGATGGGTGCTATACAGGGAATTTTTGCTGCACAATACCAGGTATTGCGTGATAAAGGACATTCTCCTTCCGAAGCGTTTAATGAAACAGTGGAAGAGTTAACACAATCATTAATGCCATTGGTGGCAGAAAATGGAATGGACTGGATGTATGCCAACTGTTCTACTACTGCCCAGCGTGGTGCATTGGATTGGTGGAAAAAATTCCGTGATGCCACTGCTCCGGTATTTAGAGAGTTGTATGAAAGCGTGGCAACCGGTAAAGAAAGTCAGCGTTCGATTGATTTAAATTCCCAACCTGATTATAGAGAGAAATTGGAAGTAGAATTAAAAGAGTTGCATGATAGTGAAATGTGGCAGGCTGGCAAAACCGTTCGTTCATTACGTCCGGAAAACCAACCGGCAAAAGCAGAAACAGTAGCATAAAATAAGTATTGCTTTAAAGAAGTTCTATTTGGAAAGACACAAAACATAAAATAATTAATGTTTTGTGTCTTTGTGATAAATCAAAAGTTTTAGTTTGTATTTGTAAATAATGTTTTTGTACAAAGAAGTAAATCAAAAATCTTATCTCAGCTAATCATTAATGCGGTGCCAAACTAACACTAGTTGTTTGGTTGAAAATATTTGAATAAAACAGCGATTAAACGCCTGTTATTTTGTAATTTTAAGTGTTGCTTGCATAAATCCAATTGTCTTATTTAAAGACCATAGTATTCTATTGAATTTTTTCTAAAACTTAACTTATAAATGACAAGCAACAAAGGTTTATACAACTCTTCCTTTGAACATGATGCGTGTGGCATCGGTTTCGTAGCCAGTATTAAAGGTTATAAATCCCATCAGCACATTAGCGATGCTTTAACCGTGTTGGAAAATATGGAACATCGCGGTGCTTGTGGTTGTGAAAATAATACAGGAGATGGTGCCGGTATTATGATTCAAACGCCACATGAATTCTTTTTTGAAGAATGTTTGAAACTTGGTGTTCATCTTCCTTCGTTTGGTAAGTATGGTGTAGGAGTGATATTCTTTCCAAAAGAAATTAAACTGCGTGAAGAAAGCCGCGATATTTTTAACCGTACTGCAGAAAAGCTCGGGTTAGAAATATTAGTGTACAGAAAAGTTCCTGTTAACCCCGATGGAATTGGGCCAACTGCATTAAGTGTGGAGCCGGAAATAGAACAAGTATTTGTTGCCTGCCCTGATCACATTAATAATCCCGATGAGTTTGAACGTAAATTATTTGTATTAAGAAATCATGCAAGTCATCTTATCAACAGCACAGTAAAAAAAGATGAAATAGGTTTTTACATTACATCGCTATCCTATAAAACAATTGTGTATAAGGGGCAATTAACCAGTACTCAGGTTCGTAATTATTTTCCTGACCTAAGTAATAAAAGAGTGGTAAGTGCATTTGGTTTGGTGCACAGCCGTTTTGCTACTAATACATTTCCCTCCTGGAAACTGGCACAACCATTTCGATTTATTGCACACAATGGTGAAATCAACACACTTCAGGGAAACCTTAACTGGTTAAAATCAAGTGAACATGGTTTTACTTCTCCCAATTTCACTAAGGAAGAAATGGAGATGTTGTTGCCGATTGTTACAGGAGGCCAATCAGATTCTGCCTGTTTGGATAACATGATTGAACTGTTGACTATGACGGGTCGCAGTCTGCCACATGTAATGATGATGTTGATTCCTGAAGCATGGGATGGTAATGACCAGATGGATCCGGTTAAGAAAGCTTTTTATGAATATCACGCATCTATTATGGAACCATGGGATGGACCCGCTTCCATTTCATTCACCGATGGAAAAATTATTGGTGCTACACTGGATAGAAATGGTTTACGACCTTCACGTTATTGCATTACAAATGATGACAGGGTAATTATGGCCAGCGAAACTGGGGTATTACCTATTGACCCTGCAACTATCATTAAGAAAGGCCGTTTGCATCCCGGTAAAATGTTTGTAGTAGATATGGAACAGGGGCGTATCATCACCGATGATGAATTGAAACAAAAAATCTGTTCACAAAAGCCATATGCAGATTGGCTTAACCAGAATAAAATCCGCTTAGAAGAGTTACCAGAACCAAGAGTAGCTTTTACTCATCTGAGTGATGAAAGTATTTTAAAATATCAGAAAGCATTTGGTTATTCAACAGAAGATATTGACACTATCATCAAACCAATGGCTATTGAAGGAAAGGAACCAATTGGTTCGATGGGAACAGATACACCATTGGCTGTATTAAGTGACCACCCACAACATTTGTCTTCTTACTTCAAACAATTATTTGCACAGGTGACAAACCCGCCAATCGATCCAATTCGTGAAAGAATGGTAATGAGTTTGGCAGCATTTGTTGGAAACAATGGTAACCTGCTGGAAGAAGATCCGATGCATTGTCATACTGTTGCGTTGAAGCAACCGATATTGACAAGTACTGAATTAGAAAAAATAAGAAGTATTGATACCGGGAAGTTTCAGGCAAAAACATTACAAACATATTTCCGTGCAGATGGTAAACCAGATTCTTTGAGGAAAGGATTAGATCGGTTATGCCGTTATGCTGAAGATGCCGTACATGATGGATTTGAAGTATTGATTTTATGTGACCGTGCGGTTGACAGCGATCATGCCACCATTCCATCTTTGTTGGCAACTGCTGCTGTACATCATCATCTTATTCGTAAAGGATTGCGTGGT
>JBLMVP010000173.1:0-10060 GCA_050256755.1 Sphingobacteriales bacterium
CTAATAGGTTTATTTTACAGCGGTCTTTATTTATTCGATGGAAAAAATTTTAAACCATTTGTTACAAATGCTGATCGAATAATAAAGACAGGTGCTAATTTATACAAAGGCCTTCAGTTAAAAAATGGCTCTTATGTTCTTTCCACTACAGGAAAGGGCCTTGTTATAATAGATGCACAGGGTAATCTAATACAAAAGATTAACCGGGACGTAGGATTACAGGATGAATCCATTTATGCAGTATATGAAGATAAAAAAGGTACTCTTTGGCTAGGACTGGATAATGGGATTTCACGGGTTGAAATATCTTCACCGCTCACAAAATTTGCATTACAATCCGGAATCAATACCAGCGTTCTTACCATAATAAGATTTGAGGGCAATCTATACATTGGCACCGGTAACGGACTTTTAGCATTTGACAATACAACTTCATATTTTAAACCGGTATCTGGTATTCCCCTCAACCAGATATTCACCCTTGTCCCCTATAAAAACCAACTACTTGTACCCGGTGACGGTCTTTTTACAATAAAGAATAAAAGAGTCTCTACCATTCGGTCATCTGTTAGTGGAGACCTTTCATTAACCCTATTAAAAGTTCCCAGTAAATTTCCGAATATTTTATTATGCGGAGGTAATTTTGGAGTAGCGGTTTTCAACCAAAATAGTGGAAGTACTTTACCCGCAGGATCTGAAGAATTCCACTTTACAGGGTATATTCCGGGTATCACAGATCAGATATGGAGCTTTGCTGAAAATAAAGATGGAACCCTATGGGCAGGCACACAAGCCGGATTGGCATACCGGATTACACTCGCAGTTGATGAAAGTGGAAATATCGATTTGCAAAAAACAAAATTTGAAAAATTTGGATCTGAGCATGGTTTAAAAAATGGGCTAGGCCAGGTTTATCCCATAAAAGGAAAAAATTATTTTGTTACTGACTCTTCTCTTTACACATTCGATGAAAAAATTAATCGTTTTATCCCGGATACCACATTTGGTCAATTTAAAAATGGGGGTGCCAATGCAGAATTTGAAATGGTGGAAGATGACCCGGGGAGAGTTTGGATTCGGTTTGGCAAAGAATTAAGGGTAGCTATTCCAAAACCAGAGGGGGGTTATCGTTTTGATAATACACTTTTAAATTCTATCAATGAACTTACCATACAAAAAATTTATCCTGAAAAAAATGGAGTCGTTTGGCTATGCACAACCGACGGCCTGATACGATACGATGAAAATATTGAAAAAAATAATGACCAGTCTTTTAAAACAGTTTTACGTTTTGCATCAGCTGGCAAAAATGTATTAAGTACAATAATAAATCCCGGTGCAAAACCCGTAGCTGTGTCGTTTAATAATAATTCGCTCCGATTTGAATACGCCGCACCTTTCTTTGAACAAGAAGAAAAAACTCAATATCAAACCTGGCTTGAAGGATTTGAAAAAGATTGGTCGGGGTTTGATAATAATTATTATAAAGAATATACAAACCTGCCAACAGGAGAATATCATTTTCATGTTAGGGCAAAAAATATTTATACTGCCATCAGTGATGAAACAGTTTATGCATTTGAAATACTTCCGCCGTGGTACAAAACCTGGTGGGCCTATATGTTATATGCATTTGCCGCTTTTGCTATCATCTATTTCATTATCCGCTGGCGTACAAAGCAACTGCATGCCAAACATCGTGAATTGGAAAACACAGTAGCAGAGCGTACGGTGCAGTTAAGTCACAGAGTGGAAGAACTGGCGGTTATTAACAGTGTACAGGATGCCCTTGTGAGAAAACTGGATATTAATAGCATTTATGAAATGGTGGGAGAAAAAATAAGGGAAATATTTAAAGCAGAAGTGATTGACATCGTGAGTTATGATAAGATCACTAATATGATTGAAGATAAATATTCTTATGAAAAAGGTGACAAAACATTAATAGAACCCAGGGAATTAAAGGGTTTCAGGAAACATGTTGTTCAATCTGGCCAATCTTTATTGTTAAATAAGGATATTGAAAAACTCAGCAAGGAATATGATAATCCAATACTTTTCGGCAACATAGCTAAATCGGCGGTTTTTGTTCCACTTACTAATGCAGCAAAAGAAGTAACAGGTATCATCAGCTTACAGGATTTAGATAAAGAAAACGGGTTTTCACAATCTGATTTGAGTTTACTTAAGACATTGGCTAATAGTATGAGTGTTGCATTGGAAAGCGCCAGGTTATTTGATGAAACAAAACATCTTTTAAAAGAAACCGAACAACGTACCGCGGAACTCTCTGTCATTAACAGTGTACAGGAAGGACTTGCCCGTGAACTGGATATACAGGGTATTTATGAACTGGTAGGAGAAAAGATGAGAGAGATTTTTAATGCCCAGGTAATAGATATAGTAACATACGACAAAACAACAAACCTTATAGAGGATCGCTATACCTATGAAAAAGGCGATCGTACATTATTGGGGCCAAGACCTCTTAAGGGATTCAGAAAACATGTTATTGAAACTGCAAAGCTCCTTGTTATTAATAAGGATGTTGATAAGCTAAGATCAAATTACGATCAAACAGTTATAGTAGGTCAGGGTGCAAAATCGTTGGTGCTGGTTCCAATGATTGCTGGTGGTGAAGTAACAGGTGTTATCAGTTTGCAAAACCTTGACCAGGAAGAGGCTTTCTCCGATTCTGATGTAAACCTTTTAACAACCCTTGCCAATAGCATGAGTGTGGCATTGGAAAGTGCAAGATTGTTTGATGAAACCAACCGCTTACTAAAGGAAACCGAACAACGTACTGCAGAATTAGCCATCATTAACAGTGTACAGGAAGGGCTTGCATCTAAATTAGAAATTCAATCTATTTACGATCTCGTTGGTGACAAGATCCGGGATGTGTTTGATACACAGGGAATCTCTATTTCATATTATGATCGCCAGAAAAATTTCATTACCCATCCTTATTATCTTTTTAAGGGCAAACGTATTGATCAATTGGGATTTGAATTGGGTAAAGGCCTTACATCACATATTATACAAACAGGTCAACCGCTCTTAATCAATGAGAATGCAATAGAACGTTATAAAGAATTGGGGGCAGTGTTTGCTTCTTCAGAAGAAGAGGATACTGCGAAATCCTGGTTGGGTGTGCCGCTAATATCAGGTGGGCAGGTAAATGGCACCATTCGCCTGGAGAATTATGAAAAGGAATTTGCCTATAGCGAACCAGATGTATCTCTTTTGCAAACTCTGGCAAATAGTATGAGTGTGGCATTGGAAAATGCAAGATTGTTTGATGAAACCAACCGTCTGCTGAAAGAAACTGAAATGCGCCAGGAAGAACTGGCAACTATCAATAGTGTGCAGGAAGGATTGGTAAAAGAATTTAAATCGCAGGCTATTTTTGATTTAGTAGGTGAAAAACTCTGTGAATTATTTAATACAGAAACAGTATTGATACGGACTTTTGATTATACCACCGGATTAGAAACCTGGCGTTATGCCATTGAAAAAGGAAAACGCCAATATAGTGAACCAAGGCCATTTATATGGGCTAATAAAAAATTAATCGAAACGCATCAGTCCATCCTTATAAATGAAAATTATGTTGAAACAGCTAAAAAATATGGAGGATCAGGCGTAAGTATTGGTGCCCCCCCCAAATCAGCTGTTTTTGTTCCGATGATTGTTGCAGATGAAGTAAGGGGTTCCGTTAGTTTGCAGAATGTAGATATGGAAAATGCCTTTAGTGAAGCAGATGTAAGACTATTAACGACCATTACTAACAGTATGGGTGTGGCGCTGGAAAATGCCCGTCTCTTTGATGAAACAACAAGGTTACTTGATGAAACAAAACAAAGAGCTGCTGAATTAAGTACCGTAAATAATATCAGTAAAGCGCTGGCTTCGCAATTAGATGCTGATGATTTGATAAAAATGGTTGGCGATCAGTTGAAAAATTTATTTAAAGCAAATATTGTTTATCTCGCCTTATTAAATCAAAAAACAAAAACCATTCATTTCCCTTACCAGTCCGGGGATGTGATGGCACCAATAAAATTAGGCGAAGGACTTACATCCAAAATAATTCTGAACGGTGAGCCATTACTTATTAATAAAGACTTACAGGAACACAGGGCACAGTTGGGTATAAAAAAAATTGGCATACCTGCCGCATCTTATCTTGGCGTACCCATACCGGTAGGGGATGAAATTATTGGTGTACTAAGTGTTCAAAGTACTGAACATGAAAATCGTTTTAATGAAAATGATTTAAGGCTTTTATCTACGATTGCTTCTTCTGTAGGAGTTGCTTTAAAGAATGCCACACTATTTGAAGATGTGAAACTGGCAAAAATGGAAGCAGAAGCAGCCAGTAAAATTGCAGAAAAAGCCAATGAAGCAAAAAGTGCTTTCCTTTCCACAGTAAGTCATGAACTAAGAACACCATTAACGTCCGTACTTGGTTTTGCTAAAATCATCAAAAAAAGATTAGAGGAAAAAATATTCCCAATTATAGATAAGGCAGATATAAGAACAGGTAAAACCATCAGCCAGATTTCCGAAAATCTTCATGTGGTAATATCCGAAGGCGAGCGTCTTACTACACTTATTAACGACGTGCTTGACCTGGCAAAAATTGAAGCAGGTAAAATGGAATGGAACCAGGAAAGTGTTTCTATGTCTGAAGTGGCCGAAAGAGCTATTGCTGCCACTACCTCTTTGTTTGACCAGAAAAATATAAAACTCATTAAACAGATCGAAACAGATATTCCGGAAATAACCGGCGACAGAGATAAATTAATACAGGTTATCATCAATTTGATTTCGAATTCGGTAAAATTCACCGATAAAGGTTCTATTACCTGCAGGGTTCATCAGCAGGAAAACGTAATCATTGTAAGTATTATTGATACGGGTATTGGAATTGCTCCAGAAGATTTTGGTGCTGTGTTTGAACAATTCAAACAGGTAGGTGGCGATACCCTTACAGATAAACCAAAAGGAACGGGATTGGGCTTACCTATTTGTAAAGAAATTGTTGAACATCATGGTGGCCGCATCTGGGTGGAAAGTAAAGTAGGAAAGGGAAGTACTTTTTCTTTTGCATTACCCATTATCACCAAATCCGAAGTTGTAAAACCGCTTCATCTTAACGACCTCGTAAAGCAGTTAAAAGAACAAATGGCTCAATCCGCTTTTAATATCAAAGGAAAACATTCTACCATTCTTGTAGTGGATGATGATGATTCCATCCGATCATTACTTCAACAGGAACTTAACGATGCAGGCTATTTAATTGAAGAAGCTTCCAATGGAAAACAAGCGTTGGAATGTGTACGTAAACGCAGGCCCGACCTTATCATCCTGGATGTAATGATGCCGGAAATGAATGGTTTTGATGTAGCTGCTATTCTGAAAAATGATCCGCAGACTATGGATATACCCATCATTGTATTATCCATTGTACAGGATAAAGCAAGAGGGTTCAGGATTGGAGTGGATCGTTATTTAACAAAACCCATAGATACAGGTCAGTTATTTGCTGAAGTGGGCACTTTATTAGAACAGGGTAAATCAAAGAAAAAAGTAATGGTGGTAGATGAGGATAGTGCTGCAGTTAAAGCATTAACGGATGTGTTGCATACAAAGGGTTACCAGGTGGTAGAGTCAGATGGAAAAGAGTTAGTGGAAAAAGCCATCTCCAGCCAACCGGATATTATTATCCTTAATTCAATTTATTCAGACAAACAGGAAATAGTTCAAACACTGAGGTTTGAAAAAGGATTGGAGAATGTATTATTCCTGATATACCAATAATAAAAAAATAAATTTTGTCTTATTAAACAAAAAACAAATGGACCAAAAAATTTTAATCGTAGATGATGAAGCACATATCCGTATGTTAATTGAACAAACACTGGAAGAATTACAGGATGATGATGTGGAGTTTTTTACAGCAGAGAACGGAGAAATTGCTCTTGAAATTATTCAAAAAGAAAATCCGCAACTCGTATTCCTGGATGTGATGATGCCCAAGATGAATGGCATGGAAGTTTGCCGCCGGGTAAAAAAAGAACTGGGACTGGATAAAGTATTTATAGTATTACTTACAGCCAAGGGCCAGGAATTAGACAGGCAAAAAGGCCAGGAAGTAGGGGCCGATATATATATGACCAAACCTTTTGATCCCGAAGTTTTGCTGGGCAAAGCAAAAGAAGTATTGAAGCTTTCCTGAAAAACATATAGAAGAAATTTTTTAAACCCTGCATCAGGATAACTGATATGTCAATAGTAAGTCTGAAATCAATTATTGGTAAAAAAAATGAAACAGCTGCTTCATTACTTTCATTAATAGTAAAACTGCAGGCAAATGTTTGGATTGAAGATGCTGCCGGCAATGTTTTACTTGGACAGGCTACAGACTTACCAGAGCATAGCATTCCAATTAACACAGAAGAGCAGGTAATTGGTTTTGTAAAAGGAAATAGTGTTGCTGAAACAATTGCTTCTATTCTTTCCCTGCTTCTTCAAAAGGAAACAGAAAGAAAAAAACTGGGTGCGGAGGTATTGAATTTATACAGGGAGATTAACCTCATCTTTAACTTCTCTGAAAAACTGGCACAAACTATAGATCCCGCTGCAATAACGCAACTCACTTTAGATGAAGCCATGCATTCCATTACAAGTGATAGTGGTGTAGTTGTTTTATGGGATGAAGAGACTAAACAACTACACACACCGGCTACCTCCGGTGAGCGATTATTTAATGAAGAAAAATTAAGCAGTCATGTTAACTTATTATTGAAAATCGGGTTAAGCGGCCAGTCAGAAATAATGTCAGATGTTTCTTCATTAGCGGATAAAGAGATAATCAAATCGGATGTTCAATCACTAATCTATGCCTCGCTAAAAGTTAAACACCGTATTATGGGTGCTATCATATTAGCAAGTAAAGAAAGTATTCAATATTCTGCTGGTGCCCTTAAATTATTGGTTACGTTAGCCCTTCAATCATCCTCTGCCATCGAAAGCGCCCTGCAATATGAAAAAAATATCCGCGAAGCAAGAGAGAGAGAAGAAGCCATGCGGCGTATTCATGAAGTAACTAAAAAGTTTGTTCCATTTGAATTTATTCAATCCCTCGGCCGGGATGTACTTACTGATCTTCGTCTTGGCGACCAGGTTGAAAAAGTGGTAACTGTTTTATTTACGGATATAAGGGATTATACAACCTTATCGGAGCAAATGACACCGGAGGAAAATTTTGCTTTTGTATGTGCTTTCAATGAACGGATGGGTCCTATTATCCGTAAACACAAGGGATTTATCAATCAATACCAGGGCGATGCGATTATGGCCATCTTCCCGGATACTGCATCGGGGGCATTGGCTGCGGCAGTGGAAATGCAGCAAACCGTTAGGGAATTTAATAATAAAAGGAAAGAAAGAAATCTTTCGGAAATAAGAATGGGCATTGGCATGCATACAGGGCCATTAATAATGGGTATTACAGGTGATAATGAGAGACTGGATGCTACTACTATTTCGGATACGGTTAATACCGCCTCACGTCTCGAAAGTCTTACTAAATATTACAAAGTAGGAATTATTTTAAGTGATATCACACTTAACCAGGTGATGCAAAAAGAAAAATTTTTTACCCGAAGTTTGGGTCCTGTTCAGTTAAAAGGGAAACAATCTGCCGTTAATATTTATGAATGTTTCAGTGGTTATCCAGAGACAGAAATAAACAAAAAACTTTCAACACTTGCCACATATAATGAAGGTCTTCATCAATATCTCAATAAATCATTTGAACCGGCAGTGAATGCATTTGAAACGGTATGCGAATTAGACCCTGATGACCTGACAGCGAGGTTGTTTCTAGCTACAACTTTAAAATTTATTAAAAACGGGGTGCCGGAAAACTGGGCAGGCGTAGAGGAAATGCTGAGCAAATGAGGAGCACCCGGCAACACTTGAAAACTTAACGCTTGCATGGATACTACTCATAGCTTTTATTTAAACTAACAATTTCTCTTATTCCCTGCCAGTAATCTATTAAAAACTTGGTAATAAATATTTATTAAAAAAAATAAATATTTTTAATATTAGATTTTTTAAAAATGTAAATCAGTTTACAATCTGTGCAAAATAGATTATAAAATAATTTGTTAACCTCCCTTAACTTTGCCCCAAACTAAACTGTATGAGAAATATAAATTTACTCAAAGGGTATTTTTTGTTGTTTACCCTTCTCATTTTATCAACACTTAAATCAAATGCACAGGTAACTACTGCTACGCTTAGTGGAGTGGTGAAGGACCCTAAGGGTGCTATATTATCTGCAGCAACTATTGTGTTGGAATTTCCCGATGCAGGTATCCGGCAAACCGTAACTACTAAATCGGATGGCCGCTTTACTATTCCAAACCTCAGGGTAGGTGGACCTTACAGAGTAACGGTAACACATGTTACTTATCAGCAACAGCTAATAGAAAACATATTTCTTGAACTAGGTCAGAACACGGCTTTGGAAATTTCATTAAAAGAAAAAACAACTGAGCTGGAAAAAGTAGTAGTAACTGGTTCCAGGGTTTTTGATAACAAAAGAACCGGGGCTTCTACCAATATCAGCAGCAGGTTGTTAAAAGCATTGCCTACTATTTCCCGCAGTGCGGATGATTTTTTACGTTTGACGCCTTCTGCTTCCGCTACTTACAACGGTCTTTCCTTTGCGGGAAGAAACGGGCAGTACAATAACTTTTCATTAGATGGTGCGGTATTCAACAATCCATTTGGTTTGGATGCACCCACACCGGGCGGACAAACCAATGCACAACCTATTTCACTGGATGCCATTGACCAGATACAGGTGAATATTGCTCCCTACGATGTTACACAAGCTGGTTTTACCGGTGCAGGCGTAAACACCGTTACAAAATCTGGCAGCAACAATTACAGCGGAACAGTGTATGCTTTTTACCGTAACCAGGATTTAAGCGGGAAAAAAGTAGATAAGAACAAAATTGTAGTTCCGGACTTAAGTCAACTGCAGGCAGGTTTTACTTCAGGAGGGGCAATTAAAAAAAATAAACTGTTTTACTTTTTAAGTTTTGAAACAGAACAGCGAAAAGATCAACCCAGCAGTTATGTAGCCCGTACTGCTGGTAATGCAAATAATGCCAACACATCCCGGGTGTTGAAGTCAGATCTTGATGCCGTAAGAGATATTTTAAAACAAAAATTTGGCTATGAAACCGGAGATTATGAAGGGTTTACGTACGACCAAAAAAATTATAAATGGTTAACAAAACTCGACTGGAATATCAATTCCATTCATAAATTATCGTTTACATATAACGGTTTAAATGCCATCAAAGGTAAACCTGCTCACCCCAGTGCCATTCGCCGCCGCGGACCCGATTATACAACCATGCAGTTTAAAAACTCGGGTTATGAAATTCAAAACATACTTCACTCCTTTAATGCAGAATTGAAATCCAACTGGCAGGGAAACTACGCCAATAAATTAAGAGTGGTTTATAGTGTTTTCAGAGACAGAAGAAATCCTTTCTCAGCACCATTCCCGGTATTAAACATTACCAAGAATGGAACGATGTATATCGCAGCTGGTCACGAGCCTTTTTCAATTCATAACCGCTTAACGCAGGATGCATTGCAGATTACTGACAACTTCAATGTATTTGCTAAAAATCATACGCTCACTTTTGGTGCTTCTTTCGAATCATTCAAATTTGGCAACTCCTTCAACCTGGTTGGTTATGGGCCTGCTTTATTTAGTGATGCCGATATTCAAACCTTTAAAGACAGTATACCTGTTAGCGGCGCTTATGTTTTTGGAACATATCCATTGGATGTTGATGTGGCAGGGGCAAGAGCCGCCGCTGCTGCTGATAAATGGGCCTGGTATTATTTAACGGTAG
Organism: Sphingobacteriales bacterium; assembly: GCA_050256755.1. Taxonomy (GTDB): domain Bacteria; phylum Bacteroidota; class Bacteroidia; order Chitinophagales; family Chitinophagaceae; genus AWTP1-9. The sequence goes on from JBLMVP010000173.1 coordinate 9,957, forward strand.
GACAGCTTTCTGCCTATGCACAGGATGAATGGCAGGTATCTGATAAATTCAGATTGACTTATGGATTAAGAGCTGATGTTCCGCAATATTACAATGCACGTTAC
>JBLMVP010000174.1:0-4321 GCA_050256755.1 Sphingobacteriales bacterium
GTTGTTCGCCATTGCGTATTCCACGCATTTTCTCAAATCCCATTTATTATCCTGGGCGGCGGCAAATAAGGTTATACTTAACAGAAGAATGGTGGTAATGCTTTTCCGTGGGCTCATATGATAAAAATATGACATCAAACCTCTAAAATATTCATTTTTAGGTAATGGACTTGAAAAGAATGATACAATATTTTAAGAGGTATATAAAAGGTATTATCCTGCTTTTTCAAAAGCCTGTTCAATGTCTTTAATAAGGTAATCTGCCTCTTCAAGCCCCACATAAATCCGCACCATACGGTGAACCTCGTTTCCGGGTCTGAAATGTTCGGGTTTCATTCCGGCACATTTAGGCATTGCCAGGCTTTCATGTCCGCCCCAGCTTACAGCCATTACTATATGTTGCAGACTTTCACAGAAGGTTACAATTTGCTCCATTCTTTCTGCCTTCATAACAAACGTAAACAGGCCACAGGCCCCGTTCATTTGTTTTTTGGCTAATTCATATTGCGGGAAGGATTCATCCATGGGAAATAATACCTTCTCTACTTTTGAATGTTGCTTCATATAGGACACTACTTTTTCTGTGGTTGTCGTTATCCGTTCAAATCTTGCTGGCAAGGTTCTCAATCCTCTTATCAGTAACCAGGCATTGAAAGGCTGAATACCCGAACCGATTGCCAGGTATTCACTGTCGAATATTTTTTTCATCATCGCATGGCTGCCGCTTAATACGCCACCTAAGGTATCGCTATGCCCGCTAATATACTTGGTAGCTGTTTGCATAGCAATATCAATCCCCATTTCAATTGGTTTTTGATAAAGAGGTGAACAATAGCTGTTATCAATAATCGTAACAATATTTTCTGACTTAGCCAGGTCTGATACTGCTTTTAAATCCTGCATTTTATAATCCCATGAGTTGGGAGATTCCAAATAAATGACTGACGTATTGGGAAGAATCGCTCTTTCAAAATTTTCAATATCCGTTCCATCAATATAAGTGGTGGTAACTCCGAACCTTGGAAGAATTTTATTACACATGTGCTGTGTCCAGGTATATGGCTTTTCAACACAAACAATATGATCACCCGCTTTTACATTGGCAAATACTGCTGCGAAAGTTGCTGCAGCTCCATTGTTAAAAACCAGGCAATCTTCTGCCCCGTCCAGTGCAGCTAATTTTTTACGGAGAATATCAACTGTTGGGTTTAAACCACGGCTGTATAAGTAACCACCCATTTCATCCTGGAAAGCTTTGTATAAATCTTCCACTTTTCTAAAAACAAAATTGCTGGTTTGCATGATGGGAGGAGAAACTGCGTTGAAATAGTTTTCTCTGTCTTCGCCCAGTTCATTAATGATATGCGAGATGTCCATTATAATTCAGTTTTATTTTCAATAACCTGTTTCTTTTTGAACAGGAAATATAAAATTACAAATACAGCCAATATCCCCAATCCGGTTAGAGCTGCATAGTCGTTGTTTTTGTAATCCATAGCTATACTTATACCAACAAAAGTATATGCGGCAATAAACACTAATGGGGCCAAAGGGAAAAATTTCATTTTATAAATACCTGTACCATCTAAATGCTTTGTTTTTTTTCTAAACCAGAAAATGGTGGCACTGCTCAGTATCATACCAAAACAATCCAAAAAAATAGAAAAGGCCAGTATCTTTTCAAATTGCTGCATAAAAAATAAAATGATGATACAGGCAACTGCAAATACGGTTAATGAAAAAGTTAATACACCGGTTTTTTCGTTTCGTTTAGCAAATGCTTTGGGCAAACTTCGATCATCACCCATGGCATACATTACCCGGGGATTACTCATCAGTAATCCGTTTACATAAGCCAGTACTCCTAAAAAAAGAAAAGCGGAGAAGATGGCGGCCCCTTTTTGTCCAAATATTTTATCAATTACTACATAAGCAATTTCTCTTTCCCCTTTCATTCTGTTAAATCCTACTATATTATAATAGCTCATGTTCACCAGCAGGTAAAGAATAATAATAATCGCAATGCCAATAAAAATTCCACGTGGTATATTCTTAGCAGGCTTATCTACTTCGTTTCCAAAATTGATGGTTTGCTGGTAACCGCCATAAGTAAAGGAAACAGCCACCAAACTTATACCAAGACTTTTTATCCAATCCATTTTACCACCAGGTGTAACCAATTGCAGTGCAGCCGAATTATCAGCAAACTGGTGCGGAAAGAACAAAGCCACAATCAGTACTAATATCATAGCAATTTTTATCAGCATCAAAATATTCTGCGCCATTGAACTCATTCTTAAACCACGGAGGTTAATAATGTAAAAAATAATAATGGCAATGCTGCTTAATACAGCCTTATGAATATCATTCCACTCGCCGGGAAATAACTTTAAAATATAACCTGCACCAATGATTGCTACACCGCTCAAACTGGCCGCATTGCTTACCAGTATCAGGCAATTAATGGCAAAAGCAATACTGGGATGATAAGCTTTTGCAAATACTTTGTAATAACCGCCGGTAACAGGGTAACGGCTTCCAATTTCAGCATAAGTCAACGCCCCGCATAAAGCAACTATTCCACCTATAATCCAGGCAGCAAAATAAACAGATGGATTAATGGCATCTTTTGCACTGGTGGCAGCAGCACGGAAAATACCCATACCAATTACCAGGCCCACAACAATCATTGTAAAAGAAAAGAGGTTGAGTTTGTTTTTATTTTCCGTCATACAGTACAGTTAAGTATCTAAAAATAATTATTTCCCCCATATGTGCATTTTATGTTTTGGAAGTTAAGATTGCCAGCTGCATCTTTGCCGTCGATTTGGTTTCCAACCCCACAAAAAGTTAGGGAAGGAATTAAAAGGGAAGTCAGTCAAAATCTGACGCTATCCCCGTAGCTGTAAGCTCCTTGATGTTGTTCAATCTTCACGCCACTGTCATTCAGACGGGAAGGCATTGAACAGCGGAGTAAGCCAGAAGACCTGCCACATCAAACAAACAATATTCAGCTTTCGGGTGAAAGGCTTGAAGATTAAAAGATGGCGGGCATCTTATAATTTTCTCTCTTTTTTATTTTACCGGAGGCAGTCACAAACAAAAACTTTTCATTAAAATGAAAAAGAAAATTTTTATTGTGGCTGCTGTGATTATCAGCAGTCATTTAAAAGCGCAACAGGACAGTACCACTTCAAAAACTTTAGAGGAAGTGGTTGTTACCGCCACTAAATTCGCAAAAAAAATCAGCGAAACAGGTAAAGTGCTTATCGTTATTTCAAAAGCACAATTAGAAAAAAGTGCAGGCAAAGATTTATCGCAGTTATTAAACGAACAAACAGGATTGGTCATCAACGGCGCTACCAGCAATCCCGGCAAAGACAAATCTGTTTTTCTTCGTGGTGCAAAATCTGAATACACATTGATATTATTAGATGGTATACCGGTAAATGACCCATCAGGTGTAGGCGGAGCATTTGATTTGCGGTTGTTACCTATTGACCAGGTGGAAAGAATAGAAATACTTAAAGGAAGTCAATCCACTTTATATGGCTCCGATGCTATTGCAGGTGTTATTAATATCATTACTAAAAAATCAGGCGCAAAAAATATTGGTGCATCCGGCACCGTTTCATACGGAACCTATAATACTTTTAAAGGAAGCGCTGCTGTAAATGGCACCACCAAAAAAATAAATTATTCCGTGGGTTATACTTATTTTAATACAACCGGGATAAGCGAAGCCACCGATAAAACAGGCGCAGGCAATTTTGATAAAGACGGTTACAAAGAAAATTCACTGAATGCTTCTCTTGGAATAAACGCCACTGAAAAATTTAAAATAAATCCTTTCTTCCGCCTGGCAAATTATAAAGGGAATTATGATGAGGATGCTTTTACCGATGGCCCGGATAAATACACCTCCAAACTTATCAACACCGGTTTAACTTCTCAATATAAATTAAACAATGGTGCCGTTAACTTTAGTTATGGCTATTCCAAAACTAACCGCAATTTTAACAGCGCTTATGGTGTATATGATTTTAAAGGAAGATTTCACAGCGCTGAATTGTTTGTAAATAATAATCTCAGCAAATATCTGCAGCTGCTGGCCGGTATCAATTTTCAGCAAATGAAAATGCTGGATACTACTGCCACTAAAAAAGATCCTTCTATAACCATTACGAGCCCTTATGTTTCCCTTTTCCTGCATAACCTTAAAGGATGGAATATAGAGTTAGGTGGCCGCTATAACAATCACTCGAAATACGGAAGCAACTTTACGTATAGTTTCAACCCTTCCTATCTCATTAACACAACC
>JBLMVP010000175.1:0-4094 GCA_050256755.1 Sphingobacteriales bacterium
AATAGGTGCAGCTATTGCTAAAAAGAATCCCCCCGCTCCTTTTCAACAAGTATAAATATTTGAATGGATTTATCAATTGTAATACCGTTATTAAACGAAGAAGAATCACTGCCGGAATTAACGGCCTGGATTGAAAAAGTGATGCGGGAAAATAATTTTTCGTACGAAGTTATTTTTGTGGATGACGGTAGCGGCGATAATTCCTGGGAAGTGATTGAGCAACTTCGGTTAAAAAATTCATCGATAAAAGGAATAAAATTTCAGCGCAATTACGGAAAGTCTGCTGCCCTGAATGAAGCATTTAAAGCAGCACTGGGTAACGTAATTATTACGATGGATGCTGATTTGCAGGATAGTCCTGATGAAATTCCGGATTTAAGAAAAATGATTGCAGATGATAAATTTGATTTGGTGAGCGGATGGAAAAAGAAGCGATACGATAATACACTGACAAAAAATATTCCTTCCAAATTATTTAATGCTGCAACCCGTCGTATGTCGGGTATAAAACTTCACGATTTTAATTGTGGTCTTAAAGCTTATAATAAAAAAGTTATTAAGAGTATTGAAGTATATGGAGAGATGCACCGTTATATTCCTGTACTGGCAAAAACAGCCGGATTTAAAAAAATTGGAGAGAAGGTAGTGGAACACCGCAAAAGAAAATATGGCACTACCAAATTTGGGTGGAGCAGGTTTGTAAATGGTTTTCTTGATTTAGCTTCTATAACATTTGTAGGCAAGTTTGGGAAAAGGCCGATGCATTTCTTTGGACTATGGGGAACCATTTCCTTTTTAATCGGTCTTGGTTTCAGTATTTATTTAATTGTGGCCAAGATTATTGAAAGTGAATTTTCTCTCACCAACCGGCCAACTTTTTATATCGCTTTAGTTGCTATGATAATTGGTACCCAGCTTTTTCTTGCCGGTTTTATCGGCGAATTAATTTCCCGTAACTCGCCTGAACGAAACAGCTATCTCATAGAGAAAAAAACAGGCATTGAAGGATAAACTATCTTTCATCAATTACCATGATATTTGCAGCATATGAATGACCATAAGAAAATAGTCATAATAGGTCCTGCACATCCATTGCGTGGCGGGCTGGCTTCGTATGATGAGCGGCTCGCAAGAGAATTTCAATTACAGGGTCATGAAGTGTTTATTTATACATTTTCTTTACAGTACCCGGAGTTTATCTTTCCCGGCACTACTCAGTATTCATCAGAACCTGCACCGGCTGATTTAAAAATTAAAGTAAAAATCAATTCCATCAACCCGCTTAACTGGTTTGCTGTTGGCAGTGAATTAAAGAAATTAAATCCTGATATTATCATTGTGCGTTACTGGCTGCCATTAATGGGTCCTTGTCTTGGAACTATATTAAGAAGGGTTAAAAAAAATAAGCATACAAAAATCATTTGTATTGCAGACAATGTTATTCCCCATGAGAAAAGAGCCGGTGACAAACCCTTTACCAGTTACTTTTTAAAGAGTGTGGATGCCTGCGTAACCATGAGTGAAAAAGTATTGAGTGATCTGCGCCTGTTTGATAAATTAAAGCCGGCACAATACGTTCCTCATCCTTTGTATGATAATTTTGGCGATAAGATTAGTAAAGAAGAAGCCCGCAAATTTTTACAAATAAGCAACGAAGAACGAATTATTCTTTTCTTTGGTTTCATAAGAAAATATAAAGGGCTGGATATTTTACTGGATGCAATGAAGAACTTGAAAAAGAAAATCCCAAATTCCAAATCCCAAATTCCAAAATTGCTTATTGCCGGCGAATTTTATGAAGATGAAAAACCTTACCTGCAGCAGATCAAAGAAAACGATATTGAAGACGTTGTTATATTAAAAACAGCATTCATACCAGACAGCCAGGTAAAATATTATTTATGCGCTGCCGATTGTGTTGTTCAGCCATACCGCAATGCCACGCAGAGCGGAGTTACTCCCCTCGCCTATCATTTTGAAAAACCAATGATAGTTACAAATGTGGGTGGATTGCCCGCATTAGTTCCCAGTGAAAAAGCAGGATTAGTTGCTGAACCAAATGCGCAATCAATTGCAGATGCCATAATACGTTACTTTCAATTAGGCGAAAACTATTTTTTACCGCATCTTCGCATAGAAAAAGAAAAATACAAATGGTCCCGCATTACAGAAGCCATTTTCCAATTAACAAATGATATACAGAAGTAAAGCACCTCTTCGTTTAGGCCTGGCCGGCGGCGGCACAGATGTAAGTCCTTTCAGCGATTTACATGGTGGTGCTATTTTAAATGCCACTGTTTCCTTATTTGCCAATGCTTCCATTGAACCGTTGAATGATAATTCCATCATTATTGAATCCATTGATCAAAAACAGGAACATCGTTTTGAATGGAACAGTCAATTACCCATTGATGGCAAACTTGATTTATTAAAAGGAGTTTATAACCGTATTCAGAAAGATTACGGTTTACCTTTAACCGGTTTTAAGCTTTCCACTTTTGTTGATGCCCCGGCCGGTTCAGGTTTAGGAACATCTTCAACATTAGTAGTCACTGTTATTGGTGCTTTTGTTGAAATGCTGAAGCTCCCCCTTGGTGATTATGATATTGCTCATTATGCTTTTGAAATAGAAAGAAAAGATTTACAACTGGCAGGTGGAAAACAGGATCAATATGCAGCAACATTTGGTGGTGTAAATTTTATGGAGTTTTATGAAAACGATAAAGTGATTGTAAATCCTTTGCGTATAAGGCAGGAATATTTACATGAATTAGAAAATAACCTGGTACTTTATTTCACATCAACCAGCCGTGAATCTGCCACTATCATTAAAGAGCAGCAGAAAAACGTGAATGAAAAAAATGAAAAGTCCATTGAAGCGATGCACCAGTTAAAAGAGCAGGCTAAAATGATGAAGGAAGCATTGTTAAAAGGACGTTTGCATGAATTTGGTGAAATACTGGATTATGGATTTCAGCAAAAGCGTCAAATGGCTGCCAATATTTCCAATAGCCGTATTGAAGAAATTTATGAAGGCGCCAAAAAATCCGGTGCTACAGGAGGAAAAATAAGTGGCGCTGGTGGTGGTGGCTTTATGATTTTTTATTGTCCTTTTAATACACGTTATAAAGTAATTGAAACACTGGAAAGCTTTGGTGGTTATTGTAAAAACTACCAGTTTACAGCACATGGCTTAACTTCCTGGACAGTATAATATTCTATTTACCGAAGAATTATTTTATATGAATGAAAAAATTAAATCAATCATCTCCTCTTCTATTGAAACCAAACAGCAATTACTGGCTGATGAATCCATTATCAAAACAGTAGCTGATTGTGTTGACGTACTTGTTGCTGCTTTTAAAAAAGGAAATAAAGTTTTATTCTGCGGTAATGGAGGAAGTGCAGCAGATGCGCAGCATTTAGCAGCAGAATTCAGCGGAAGATTTTATACTGACAGGGATGCATTACCTGCCGAAGCATTGCATTGTAACACTTCCTATCTAACAGCCGTAGCCAACGATTACAGTTATGATGTTATATATTCAAGGCTTATAAAAGGCATAGGTAATAAAGGCGATGTATTAATTGGATTATCTACATCAGGTAATTCAAAAAATATTATAGCTGCATTTGAAATGGCTAAAGAAAAAGGAATGACCACTATTGGTTTTACCGGTTCCGCCGGGGGCAAAATGAAAGCTATCAGTGATTATTTGTTAACCGTTCCCTCCAACGATACGCCACGTATACAGGAATCACATATCATGCTTGGTCATATTATTTGTCAACTGGTAGAAGAAAAATACTTTGGATGATTGAATATGCGGGTTAAAGAAGCAATAATACTGGCAGGTGGATTAGGTACAAGATTACGTTCTGTCGTTTCTGATTTACCTAAATGTCTGGCGCCTGTTGCAGGCAAGCCATTTCTGTATTATATAATTGAGCATTTGCAAAAGCAGGGAATTGAAAAGTTCATATTTGCAACAGGCTATAAAAGTGAATCAATAGAAAACTGGTTGCTATCAAATTTATCGGCTATCAATTATCAATTATCCACTGAAACAGAACCTTTGGGTACAGGAGGCGCT
>JBLMVP010000176.1:0-7931 GCA_050256755.1 Sphingobacteriales bacterium
AAAAATTCGGTTGGAAAACCTATTGGGTTTTTAGAATTGGAAACTGCATATAATTTAGGTACTACCAATCCACCATTAGTAGTCGAATTGATAGTTGCCAATTGCTCTGTTCTGATGTTAACCCCTGCAATTGCTTTTAAATTAATATCCGTAGTCAGGTTTTTATCAAAGCTGGCTAAGAAATCGTAGTTAATTTCTTTTCTGTTACGGTTATTTCGAACGTAGCCGGATGGGTTTAAGCTTCCTATAGCAGTTCTTTCTTCCTGTATTTCATCATACTGGTCGATTGAAATCCTACCCATAAAATTTAACCAATCTGTAGCTTTATAATTCAGGGTTAAATTTCCAAAATACCTGTTACGCTGATCTGTTTCATAATTTTCATACCTGTTGAAATACAGGTTATCCCAATAAATAGGGGTCAAATCAGTTGGATCAGCCCAGTTCCAGGTAATATTTTTTCCGGAATTGAAATAAGCATTTTTCTGCTGTAAGATGTCGGTATTCGTTTGCCACCATTGACGAAATCCGCCAAAAGGATTGCCCGGATCACTATAACCTGTAGCATATCGTCCTAATCCGCTGGTTTTTGTATAATTTAAATTAGTGGAAGCAGTTAACTTCGAATTTAAATTTAATGTACCACCAAAAGAAAGTTGGTCTTTAGTTATTTTACTATTTGGTAAAATACCTTTATCATCATTCCTGGTATAACCTAATTTAAAGGTAGCCTTATCTGACCCGCCATCAATAAAAATACTATTATTAAAATTGATTGGTTTTTCTAAGAATGTCCATGGCTGATTCTTTGCCGGAAGCCAGGGAGTAGCCTTTCCAAAGTTGGGAGAAGTTGGATCAAATGCGTCTGCCTGGTAAACCAACAAATTAGGGTCAAATTTTCCTCCGTAGGAAGCATCTTCTGAAGAAGTATAAACTAATCTTCCTGAGGGAAACCAATTAACAATATTACCATTAGCATCCGTAACATAGGCCGGGGCAAATCCGCTATTTGGATCCCTGTAAAGAAAATAACCTGTTGGATCCTCGTAATAAGTACCATATCCTCCACCATATTCCTGTTGATACTTCGGAAATGTCTTTTTATCGGTACTTACAAAAGTAACACCTGAGTTAACCGTTACACCAAGTCCTTTTGAAACTTTTTTTGTAGTAACCAAGATTACACCATTAAATCCTCTTGAACCATACAACGCACTGGCAGCTGGCCCTTTCAACACAGTAATTGACTCAATATCATCGGGATTTATATCCGCTGCAGCATTACCATAATCGTAACCACCTCTACCCGCTCTTTGGTTAGGTGTTGCAATAGCGGTATTATCATAAGGAACACCGTCTACAACAAATAAAGCCTGGTTATTTCCGGAAATTGTTTTGTTACCGCGAAGTACCACATTGGTAGATCCACCTAATGTATTACTTTGCTTAATATCAAGTCCGGCAACACGACCGGATAAATTATTAATAAAATTAGCAGACCTTGAACGGCTTGCATCATCTCCTGTTACAATTTGGGCAGCATAAGGAAGCTTGTTTTTACTTCTTTTAATACCAAGAGCGGTAGTTACTACCACCTCTTGTAATTGACCAGTAGATTTTAATGAGATTTCCTGGAATCCATTACCTGTAACGGATACTTCTTTTACTTCAAATCCCTGCGAAGAAATTACAAGCGTTACATCACCTGTTTTACTTATCTCAATTGTAAATAAACCACCTGCATCAGCGGCGGTACCTTTTTTGCTATCCTTAACTTTTACTGTAGCAAAGGGAACAGGCTCCCCTTTTTCATCTGAAATTTTTCCGGAAATAGTCCGGTTTTGTGCAAACACTGCTGAACATAACAGTATTAACACCATAAATAGTGTCAGAAATTTTCTCATGTCAGATTTTTTAAAATTTAAAAATGATTTCTTTTACCCGGGAATGAAATAGATCCAAAGAAAAGTTAAAATCGAGGAAGAGACATAGGGGCTGATTGAATTGCTGCATCATGATAATAAAAAAACGAACACTTGATAACTTTAAGCTAAAAATTGTACATCAGCTGGGCTTTTATTTCGGTTTTATGGTTACCCGTTATATCATCCAGGCCACTGCCAATTATATATTTATTTTTATATATGACTTGTGCTAACCGTAACCAGCACTGTAATTTTTTATTGAATGAATAGCTCGCATTAAAATAATACCTCCATCCTTTATCATAATAAGCCGGGATGCTGAAACTGTACAACACATCATTTTCATAAGCATAAATACGGGAACTGAATCCATCCGTTTCAAAATACTGCAAACGCATAGTCGCAGATAATGGCTTCATCGGAGGATTATACACTACATCAAAAAAAGTAAGAAACCCCTGTTCGCTTTGCGGTCCTTTTTTATCATACCATAAAACTTCAACCCGGTTACGCAATGTTATTTGCTGACTTACTTTATAAGAAAACTGTGCCCGCCAGTCCTGTCGTGGAATAAAGGGGATAGGTGTCGTTGTTAAATCATCAGGGTTATAATTCTGTTGTTTGGCTTCAGTACGGTACCGCATATACATTTCAACCTGTTTATTAGGTTTGTAATACAGTTGTATCAAATAATCCCTTCCCGTTGATGGAGCATCTACCCTGAATTTTAAAAACGGAAAAGAATAAATATCTGCATAAGCATCTATTCTAATTGTCGACACTGGCCTTAACGTAACACCTGCATATAATCCCTTCTCATTTGTTGGAAATGTACTTTCAGTAAATGCATTGGCATTAATAGCCTGGTAGCCTTTGGAAATATTTCTATATAACAATGCTAAATCTGCCCTCGCATCCATACTCACCAATAACCCATTTGTTGTGGCATGATTGTTTTTATAATCCAATGCAGTTTCGCCATAGAAATGAACATTGCGCCGGGTATAGCTGTAATCAACACTATAATTAGCCCATCGGTTACCTGATAAAGCAAAAGCATTATAAGCCTGATCGCTTTTATTAACCGGTAAATCAAATTTGTACTGTATAGTGTTAGCGCTTAAATGCCAGGTATTTTCTCTGTAAGTTATATTACCGCCAAAGGCAAGTTGTTTTTCTATTCCATGGTCTGCCACTTCGCTGTTAGTGCGGTGATAACCGGAAGTAAGAAAAGATGAAATAAAATCTTCATTCGTTAAAGTATCCAGCACCATATTGGCATCTAACTTCCTGTATGAACCGAAAACAGTGGCCTCCCAATTTTTTATTTGCAGAGTAATACCCACACCACGATGAAAATTTATTTCGCCTGCTGAGTTATACGGACGCAGAACCGTCGCCTGTCTTTTAATATTCAATGCATCAGGGCTTTTCTTAAAAGCCAAACTCTGCCATTGAATTAAGCCCTGTCCAAGGTTCACAGTGAAATCACCTAATGCCAGTGCTTTTATTACACCAAAATTTCTTGCGAATAAATGAGCAGAATAAAAATCAAAACCCTTTTTTTGATTGCCTTTAAAAAATTGTTCACCAGCATCTTTCTCTCCTGCTATTCCATACTGCAATAAATTTTTGTAGACATATTTATACCGAAAGAAAGCCTTATCCCTGCTGCCCGGATAAAAACTGGTAGCATTGGCCGAATCTTTTTGTTTAAACCCTCTTGACTTTTCAGCTACATAGGTTTCTCTTAATAATAAACTGTGATTGCCTTCGCTAAATCGTTTACCTAATTCCTCTTTTAAATTAACAACCGGATGAACGGTTACAAATGGAATTATTTTTTGAATAGTTTCCACATCCCAGGTTGGAATGGCCTGTAATTCATAAATACTTACCAATGCACCAAAAGCATTTCTATAACGGGTGAAATTTTTAATTTGTAAAGCAGTTAAAAAATGTAATTCTTTTAAATCATTTTCATCAGCCTGGTTTAAGTTGAGTGGATTTCTTTTGAAATTAGAAAGTAATTGAAGATAAGTATCATCTTCCGTCTCTGATTCGTCAGCTTCTGCCTGGTTTTCCAATTGTTGTTCTGTAGTAGTTGTTTCCGTTTGTGACCGGACTAACAAAAAAGCAAAACAAAATAATATGACGAAAAGGTATCTCACTCAGTTGCTGCTTCATTTTTTTGTTTACCAAAGTCAAACAACACTAAAATACCCGGAGTGAATCCCAACTGGGGATGGTAACTGGCAACCACATCCAGCCGGAATTGTTTTACATTTAACCCAATACCCACATAACTATTATTAGTAGCAGTAGCGATACCTGCCCTCATCATAAATTGCTTCAGGAAATTATACTGGAACCCCGCATTCACATTTACCGGTTGATCTTCCTGTTTAACCACTTCAGCACTAATAAAAAAATTATCAGAAGCTTCATATCCCAAACCCACTTTATAAGCAGCTGCTAATTTTTCTTCGTTTTCATTCTTACCTAATTTTCCTCCAACTGGATTAAAAACATGTAAGCCTGCGTGCAGCTTATCAGTAAGATGGAATAAAGCACCTGCTTCAAAATTTACGCTGGAAGCATCTCCATAAGATGGAATACGTACATTATAGTAATTAAACTTAACGCCTGCATCAACCTTTGACCCAAGATTACGGGCATAAGCCAATCCAATTTGTGATTCATTATAATTTTTGAAACCAAAATAATCGGCCTGGATCCCAAAATTGCCGGACCTGGTGGGTAGGGCCAGTACGGCAGAATATAAATTTAGTTCCTGTACCAGGAATCTTCTTTCTGCGTAAACTCCTGCAGAGGCAGTTTTAACATTAGCTAAAGCTGCCTGGTTTTGGGTAAATGAATACGCATCCGCAAAATTTTTACTGTAAGCCCCTAATCCAATGTAACGGCCTGCAATGGGCTGCCTCACCGTCTGTGCCTGTACACCCGGTCCGAAGCAAATAAATGATAAGGTTATAAATAGTTTCAAGCAGTTGGTTTTAACACTGAAAGTTAAGGTTAAAAATTAATTAGAGTAAGAGGTTCAGTCCTTAATTTTGCGCATGCAAATTTTAGATGGCAAAATCACTTCCGGGGCAATTAAGGATTCCATTAAAGAAAAGGTAGCGACATTGGTTGCAGATGGAAAGAGAACGCCGCATTTAGCAGCTATTTTAGTGGGTAATAGTGGCGCCAGTGAAACTTATGTAGCAAGCAAAGTAAAAACCTGCGCAGAGATAAATTTTGAATCTACCTTAAAAAGATTTCCTGATACGGTAACAGAAAAGGAATTGCTGGATGCCATTAATGATTTAAATAAGGATGATGCAGTTGATGGCATATTAGTACAGTTGCCTTTACCCAAACATATTTCGGAAGATAAAGTAATTGAAGCTATCAATCCTGATAAAGATGTGGATGGATTTCACCCGGTAAGTTTGGGAAGAATGGTGGCAGGTCTTCCTTCTTTTATACCAGCCACACCCTATGGAATTTTATTAATGCTGGAACATTATAAAATTGAAACCAAAGGTTTGCATGCCGTAGTAATTGGCCGCAGCAATATTGTAGGTAAACCAATGAGCATTTTATTAAGCCGCAATACTTACCCGGGTAATTGCACTGTTACCACCTGTCATTCGGCTACAAAAAATTTAAAAGAAATTTGTTTGCAGGCTGATATACTTATAGCTGCGTTAGGCCGCCCTGAATTTGTAAAAGCAGATATGGTAAAAGATGGAGCGATAGTGATTGATGTTGGAATTACAAGAGTGGCTGATGCTGCAAAAAAATCCGGCTTTGCCATAAAAGGTGATGTTGATTTTGCAAACGTATCTCCCAAATGCAGTTATATTACTCCTGTTCCCGGTGGTGTGGGATTAATGACCATTGCCGGACTGATGATGAATACATACAATGCGTATACAAACCGCATGGCTAAGTAAAGTACTTTTGCACTAATGACAATAGTTACAGAAAATAAAACTCAGTCACTTCCTGTGATGGAATCCTTTTACACCTTGCAGGGTGAAGGATATCACCAGGGCAAAGCTGCCTATTTTATCCGTTTGGGCGGATGTGATGTGGGCTGTGTATGGTGTGATGTAAAAGATAGTTGGGATGCGGAAAAACATCCAAAGTTTTCTGTAGAAGAAATAGCAGAAAAAGCAATCAAAGAAACAAGTGAGAAGACACAAGGGACAATACACAAACCAATTGTAGTTATCACCGGCGGTGAACCTTTAATGCATAATCTCGATTCATTAACTGCTGCTTTACATAAAGCAGGCTTTCAAACTAATATTGAAACTTCCGGTGCACACCCATTAAGTGGCGAGTGGGACTGGATTTGTTTATCACCCAAAAAATTCAAAAAACCACTGGAAGAAATTTGTCCCAAAGCCAATGAACTGAAAGTGGTCATCTTCAACAAACATGATTTTGCATGGGCTGAAGAATATGCGGCTAAAGTTACTCCCAACTGTAAACTCTATTTGCAACCGGAATGGGACAAAGCAACGGAAGTAACTCCGATGATTATTGAATATATTAAAGTTCATCCCCAATGGGAACTGAGTTTACAGATTCACAAGTATATTAATGTCCCGTAGGATAAGCTGCGGGTTAGGGAAATGATGAAAACTGTAGCGTTGAGTTTTATTCCACTTGTCAACCAGTCAACCTGTCAACTTTAAATCTAAACCCCAAATTTTTTTAACTTCTCCAAGGAATAAATTTCCAGTAGTTTCGTTTTACAATATCTATAAGTCAAGCCAATGAAAATAACAACAGTCTTTCTTATTTCTTATTTCTCATTTCTTGTTTCTCATTCCCAGAACTACGACCCCCATAAAATAAATGAAAAAGCTTCGGGTCTTTATTCCAGGGCATTAAACGAACTCACACAAAACCAAAATTATAAATATGCCATCCAGTTAATGGATGAAGCCATTGCAATAGAACCCAACTTTGCTGATGCATGGTTATCAAAAGCAGCCGCTTATGCTGATATAAGAAATTACCCTGCCTCAGTGGTTTCTTATGAAGCTGCATTAAGAACTGATACGGTTTATTTCTCGGACTCTTATCTCCCCTATTCAATTTCATTGGCAGGCACGGGTGCTTTTCAAAAAGCTTTAGATGCCGTTAATGAATTTTTGAGAATCCCTGATTTGAATGACCGATCTGTAAAAGCAGCTAACTACTGTAAACGTTGTTATGAATTTGCTGTTAATTATGCTGCTGCTTATAATAACAGTAATTATGTTTTCAAACCGATCAATCTTGGTGACAGTATTAATACAAAAGATGAATCAGAATATTTTCCTTCACTAACTGTTGATGGAAATGAACTGATATTTACCCGATTGATAAAAGGTGTTAATGAAGATTTTTATGTTTCCTATAAAAAAAATAATCAATGGAGTAAAGCCATTCCTCTGCCCGGAAATATCAATACTGAGTTAAATGAAGGGGCACAAAATATTTCGCAGGACGGAAAGATGCTCGTTTTCACCGGTTGTAATTTCCCCGGCGGCAGCGGCAGTTGTGATTTGTATTATTCCTTGCAAACACCCAAAGGCTGGAGTGAGCCATTGAATTTTGGTGAACCGATCAATACCGAATTTTGGGAATCACAACCCAGTCTTTCTCCCGATAAACGTTTTCTTTATTTCACTGCCCGTGACCCGAATGGTTTGGGTGGCAGCGATATCTGGGTAAGTGAACGATTACCCAATGGAACATGGAAAAATCCAATCAACTTTGGTTCTGGCATTAATACTGCGGGCAATGAAAGCGATCCCTTTATTCATGCGGATAATCAAACATTGTATTTTACTTCAGATGCATTACCCGGTTATGGCGGAAGATATTTATTTGTAGTAAGAAAAGATTCTTCAGGTAAATGGGGTAAACCTGAAAATTTAGGTTACCCCATCAATACAATTAACGATGAAAGTACAATGATCGCTTCAGCTGATGGTAAGA
>JBLMVP010000177.1:0-9467 GCA_050256755.1 Sphingobacteriales bacterium
CAGTTTTCTTAAATGTTATTTTTATTATTTATCTCAGTATTGACATTGTTAGTGTCACATCAAAATTGATTGCTTCTTCGGCAAATAAAAATACCGCTGTTGTTGCTTCTTCGAAATTATGCGACACCTGTTTAAAGCCATCGGTATATTTTATACTCATGGATGAGTATTTTGGATCAATAGGATTAAAAGATTATTTCAATTATAATAACTCAGGATTTGAAAACCAGTTGCGGCAAAAAGGATTTACGGTAATCACCAATTCCAGGAGTAACTATCATTTCACTATTTATTCCATGTCATCTATCCTGAATATGGATTACATAAATGATTTGGGTGAACAAACAGTATATAACCAGTATGGTTATTACAAAGCAATGCTTGGCATCCGGCAAAATGAAGTATGCAGAATTTTCGAAGACAAGGGATATGAAATTGTAAATTATTCAGACTTTGATATTGAAAGACATCCTGCCGGATTAGGGTATAATTTACTTCCATCTCAAAGAAGTTTAATCAGTAACCGTAACATGTATTACCAGGTGAAAAAGAACCTTCCTTATTTTCTGGCTCATGATGCAAAGATTGCACGATTTGCAAATGATTTAGATAGTAGAAATATTTGGATTAATGAACTGCGACTCAGTAAAACTTTAAAAGATGCGATTCAGATGAAACAGCCTGTATTCAGCTATCTACATTTGAATATGCCTCATGTTCCATATGCCTATGATAGCTCAGGTAATAATGTATTGAATAAATGGTATGGAAATCTCTCCCAACAACAGAGGGATAGCATGTACCTGCAGTATCTTGTTTATACGAATAAACGAATTATTTCATTTGTTGATTCATTGCAAAGGGTAACAAATAATAAATCAGTAATCATTTTAGCGAGTGATCATGGATACAGGAATGCTTATGTTAAAAAATTTGTGCTGGCGTACCAAAACTTTTTTGCTATTTATGAGCCAGTGGCGCATAAAAGCTTTCAAAGGGATTCTATTACCAGTGTAAATACATTTCGTCTTTTGTTTAATGATTTATTTAACAAGCAATATCCTTTATTAAAAGATTCACTGGTAATTAAATAAAAATAAACCCCTCCAGGAATGGAGGGGTTGCTGTTGTTCTTAGCAAACAATCGATTAAGACCACTTAAAACTCCGGGGCAGCGTCTAAAATTTCAACACCCACTCCCGAAGCATATTTTTCAAAATTCTTTATAAACTGCTGAGCAAGGTTTTTAGCAGCATCGTCATATGCTGCTTTATTTTCCCATGTATTGCGGGGATTTAAAATTTCTGTTGGAACATTTGGGCATTCCTTAGGAATATTTAAATCAAATACCGGCATTGTTTCATAAGCGGCTTTATTCAGTTTTCCTTCCAATGCAGCTGTTATCATTGCCCTTGTGTATGACAATTTCATGCGATTGCCCACACCATAAGGTCCGCCTGTCCAACCGGTATTTACCAACCATACGTTTACATCATTTTCTTTCATTTTCTTACCGAGCATTTCAGCATATTTTGCCGGATGTAAGGGGAGGAAAGGTGCACCAAAGCAGGCACTAAAAGTTGATTTGGGTTCGGTAACACCGGCTTCTGTTCCGGCAACTTTAGCGGTATAACCACTAATAAACTGGTACATTGCCTGGCCCGGGGTTAACTTACTTATTGGTGGAAGCACGCCATAGGCATCACACGTTAAAAAGAAAATATTTTTTGGTGTATTGCCTATGGATGGTTCCAGTGCATTACTGATAAAGTGCAATGGATAACTAACTCTCGTATTTTCAGTAATCGCTTTATTGCTGAAATCAATTTTATTGGTGCCGGGATGAAAAGTAATATTCTCGACTAATGCACCAGGGCGGATGGCATAAAATATCTCCGGTTCTTTTTCTTCACTCAAATCAATTGTTTTGGCGTAGCAACCACCTTCAAAATTGAAGACAGCTATTTCATTCCATCCATGTTCATCATCTCCTATTAATTTACGGCTGGGATCGGCACTTAATGTGGTTTTGCCCGTGCCACTCAATCCAAAAAAGATCGCTGTATCACCGTCTTTACCCATATTGGCACTGCAGTGCATACTTAGCACATTGGCTTTATGTGGCAAAACAAAGTTGAGTATAGTGAATATGCCTTTTTTCATTTCACCTGTATAACCAGAGCCACCAATTAATATCGTTTTATAAGTAAAGCTTATTATAGCAAAGTTTTCCGAACGGGTTCCGTCAACTGATGGGTTAGCTTTAAAACCCGGAGCATGTATAATATGCCATTCAGGTTTAAAGCTTTCTAATTCCTTTTCAGTTGGGCGGATGAACATATTGTGGCAAAACAAATTGCTCCATGGATTCTCGTTAATGACACGAAGATTTAGACGATAGCGGTCATCTGCACAGGCCTGGCAGTCACGGACCCATATTTCTCTTTCGTTTAAATAATTTACCACCTTTTTATGCAGCTGGTGAAAATGTTTTTCTTCTATGGCAATGTTGAAATCGTTCCAGTGAACTGAGTTTTCAGTTAACTCATCTTTTACAATAAACTTGTCTTTGGGAGAACGACCCGTAAATTTTCCGGTTTTAATAACGAGAGCACCAGTATCATTCAACTCACCCTCTCCGCGTTGCAGTGTTTGCTCTGTTAGCTCTTCTGGTGAAAGCTGGTAATGTATATTGTCCGATACCTGTAAACCTAATTTCACCAATTCATCTGCTGAAATCATAATGGTGGGGGCCGACATTGTTTGCTGTTGTTTTTGTTGAAGTCGCAAAGCTATTATTAAATTAAATGTGTAACAAACGAGTGTTAGTTTATAGAGTTTTTGCCATTCAAGCTTATGGGGGTTTTGTTGAAAATCCTTCAGTCTAATTCCAAATATGTTGAATGGCTGCAATCATTTGCAAAGCATTATAGAATGATACCTATATTTTGACTGATTGTTAATTGCATGACAGTTAAGGGTGGTACTTTCTTTAGATTTTCGTTTATATGCTCTGTTTTTTACTGAAATTTTGATGTTTCTATTGCCATTCATAGGTTTAGTGGCTTGTTGTTGAATAAAGAATTATAAATTGCCTGCTCAATTAACTGTCATATGAAATATTTACCCCTCAATCCTGAAATTTTTATACAAAACCGTCAAAGGTTTATTCAGAAGATGGAGAAAAACTCCATTGCTATTTTCAACAGCAATGATGAATTGCCTATGAATGGCGATGCTTTGCACCGGTTCAAACAAAATGCTGATTTGTATTGGTTATCTGGAGTTGAGCAGGAGGATAGTATGATTATTTTATTTCCGGATAATCCTGACCCGAAATATAGGGAAGTGCTGGTATTAATTCGTCCTAACGAATTAAAAGAAAAATGGGACGGTCATCGTTTAAGAGCCAGTGAGGGAAAAGCTATTTCGGGAATTGAAACAATTGTTTGGTTAGATGCAATTGATGCTTTATTACAAACATGGATTCACCTGGCCGATACGATTTATCTAAATACCAATGAAAACGATCGTAAAGCCAATTGGGTTCCTGTGAGAGATTACCGTTATGCAGAATTGATGAAGCAACGATATCCCCTGCACAATTATAAACGTTCTGCCAGGATTATGAAGGAGCTGCGGGGAATTAAAACAGCTTTGGAAGTGGAAGTGATGCAGAAAGCTGTTGATATCACTGAAAATGCATTCCGCCGTTTATTAAAATTTATTAAGCCCGGTGTAATGGAATATGAAATTGAATCAGAAATTTTTCATTCCTTCCTGAGTCAAAGGGCAACTGGCACGGCTTATAATTCAATTATAGCCAGTGGCGACAGGGCAAGAACACTGCATTATATTAGTAATAACCAGGAATGTAAAGATGGTGAGTTGATATTAATGGATTTTGGTGCAGAGTATGGAGGTTATTGTGCCGATTTAACCAGGACAGTTCCGGTAAATGGAAAATTTGGGCGCAGACAAAAAACAGTTTATAATGCCTGTCTGCATTTACATGATTACGCCAAGAGTTTATTGAAGCCGGGAATTACCATTGTTGATTATACAGATAAAGTGGGAGAAGAAGCTACGCAGATATTTTTAAAAATAGGTTTGTTAAAGAAGAGTGATGTTAAAAATGAAGACAAGGAGAACAGGGCCTACCGGAAATATTTATATCATGGTATCTCTCATCACCTTGGTATTGATGTGCATGATTTAGGTACAAGAACAGAACCCATTAAAGCCGGAATGGTGTTTACTGTAGAACCGGGTATTTATATTGAAGAAGAACAAATGGGGATCAGGATTGAAAATAATATCTGGATAACAAAAAGCGGCCATAAAGATTTATTTAAAAATATTCCAATAACAGTTGAAGAGATTGAAGCATTGATGAAAAAGTAAAACAATTCGACAATTTGCCAGTTAATAAACTAAATACTCAATTGGCACATTACCAAATTTTCAAATTATCACATTAGTAAAGCATGAAGCAAATCCCCAACATTTTTACCCTGCTCAATTTATTTTTTGGTTGCCTTGCTATTATTTTCATTTTACAAACAGGTGAAAGAATAGCCAATATTAATGAAGGATTGGTTTTTCAGCAGATGCCTGAGAAAATTACCTGGGGGTGTATTTGTATAGCTATTGCAGCGGTAATAGATTTTTTAGATGGATTTGTTGCACGATTATTTAATGCAACCTCTGCTATGGGTAAACAATTGGATTCACTGGCTGATGTAGTGAGTTTTGGAGTGGCACCGGGTTTAATTTTATTTCAACTGTTGCGTATCAGTTATGCAGGAGAGGAAAATGGATTAGACATTTCTCTTATTTATTTATTGCCTGCTTTAATAGTGCCTTGTGCCGGAGCCTACCGCTTAGCCAGGTTTAATATTGACGACACGCAGCAATATGGCTTTAAAGGGGTGCCCATTCCGGCAGCGGGGTTAGTGGTTGCTTCATTGCCATTTATTGCTTTTTATAATTCTTTTGGTTTGATAAATGTTATTTACAACAAATGGGTACTCTACATAGTAATTCTTCTTCTCAGTTACCTGATGGTAAGTACATTACCGCTGATGGCACTCAAGTTCAAAGATTTATCTTTTAAAAATAATTTTCCTAAATTTCTACTGCTGGTAATTGCTGTAATAGCTGCATTTATTTTTAAATGGGCCGCAGTACCGGTAGTGTTCATTGCCTATGTTGTTTTATCTTTGGCCTTTAAAAATCAAAAAGTATGACCTACACAATCAATATAAAAGTAATGCCGCTGAAAGAATTACTCGATCCGCAGGGAAAAGCGGTAATGGGTGGCTTACAGAACCTGGGCATTAAAAATGTGGAAGATGTAAGGATTGGTAAAAATATCACGTTGCAACTGGAAGCCGGTTCAGCTGAAGAAGCAAAACAGTTAGCAGAAGAGGCCAGTAAAAAATTACTCGCTAATCCTGTGATGGAATATTTTGAAGTATCGGTTAATTAGTAAATGTGATAATTTGAAGATTTGGAGATGAATTGTTTTCAATAATTTCCAAATTGGCACATTTCCAAATTTTCAAATCATGCTATATATCATTCCCACACCCATAGGTAATCTCGCCGATATAACTTTCAGAGCTATAGATGTTTTAAAAAATGTTGATTTGATACTGGCCGAAGATACCCGCACATCATCGGTACTGCTAAACCATTATCAAATTCGGAAACCAATCACTCCTTATCACCAGCACAACGAACATAAAATTGTTCAGCATTTAACTGACCAGTTACTCGCAGGAAAAACAATGGCCTTGTTGACAGATGCTGGTACACCCGGGATATCTGATCCGGCTTTTTTATTGGTGCGTGAATGTGTAAAGCATGATATTAAAGTAGAATGTTTACCGGGAGCCACCGCGTTTGTGCCGGCGTTAGTGAACAGCGGACTGCCTATCAACAGCTTTATATTTGAAGGATTTCTTCCATTAAAAAAAGGAAGGCAAACAAAATTTAAACAATTAGCAGAAGAAGAAAGAACAATGGTTTTTTATGAATCGCCAATGCGCTTAGTTAAAACACTGGAAGATTGCATGCAGTATTTTGGCGAAGAAAGACAGTGTTCTGTAAGTCGTGAACTCACAAAAATATTTGAAGAAAATAAAAGAGGCACTCTTAAAGAAGTGCATGCTTATTTTGCAGAGAAAGGCGTTAAAGGGGAAATAGTAATGGTCGTTGCAGGCAAACCTTAATAAAATACGGCTACTTCCTCTAATCCCTTTCTCTTTAAATCCGGCACGAAACACTCTTCCAGTGGATAACCAACGGGTACAACCAAAAATGCCCTTTCATTTTCCGGTCTATTTAAAACTTTACTTAAAAAATTCATTGGAGAAGGTGTATGAGTTAATGCAACTAATCCTGCGTGGTGAATAGCAGCTAATAAAAATCCGCAGGCAATACCACAGCTTTCTTTCACGTAATAGTTTTGATGTTTATGACCGTTTGCTTCCAATTCATAACTTCTGCTGAACACGATAATGAGATAAGGAGCGGTTTCTAAAAAAGGTTTTTGCCAGTCTGTTTGCAATGGCGATAAATCTTTTTTCCATTCTTCACTCATTCGTCCATTGTAGCTTTCATATTCTTCTTTTTCTGCTTCTATTCTTATTTGTCTTTTTATTTTTTTATCATTCACAACACAAAAAGTCCATGGTTGTTTATGTGCACCACTGGGGGCCGTGGAAGCAGTTTGTAAAATATTTTCAATCACTTCTTTAGGTACAGTGTTATCAGAAAAATCTCTTACGGTTCTTCTTCTGTTCATCCATTCGTAAAAATTTTTACTTCTATCCGTCATTTCTGCCGGATTGTATGTTTCTTTGGAATAAGATATAAACGGGTAACCGGCTATTATTTTAACATCTTTCATTGTTTAGTTTTAATGAAATTTACAATTCGTATAGCAAAAAAACAATTCGTACATGAAACAAATCATTGTAACGTTGTCAATTACTTTTCTTTTTTCTTCAGTATTTGCCCAGCCTAACCGATGGCAACAAAGAGTTAAGTACAGCATAGATGTAAATATGAATGTGGTTACCAATCGTTTTTCCGGAACTGAAAAAATTGAGTATACCAATAATTCACCAGACACGTTAAAAAAAGTTTTTTTCCATTTATACTGGAATGCATTTCAGCCTAACAGTATGATGGATGTTCGCAGCCGTAAACTGGGAGAAACCATTTTGCGAAAAGATGAATATGGAAATGATGTAAGGGATTGGGACAGTCGTGTAACAGACCGGATATTTAATTTAAAACCGGATGAAATAGGTTATCAAAAAGTTTCTTTTGTTAAAGTAAATGGGGTTGATCAAAAAATAAAAGAACAGGAAACTATACTGGAAATTATGCTTGCCAAACCAATACTTCCTTTGTCAAAAGCTGTTTTTGAAGTCAGATTTGAAGCACAGGTTCCTTTGCAAATTCGAAGAAGCGGAAGAGATAATCCTGAAACCAATGTCCGCTATTCTATGAGCCAGTGGTATCCCAAAATTTGTGAGTATGATTATGAAGGCTGGCATCCCACACCTTATGTGGCAAGAGAGTTTTATGGTGTATGGGGCGATTATGATGTTAAAATAACTATTGATAAAAACTATATAATTGGGGGAACGGGGTATTTACAAAACGCCAATCAAAAAGGGTATGGGTATGAAACAAAGGGAACAAAAGTTATTCAGCCGGCAGGAGATAAATTAACCTGGAATTTTACAGCGCCAAATGTGCATGATTTTATGTGGGCAGCGGATCCCGATTATGTTCATGAATCAAAACAAATTCCCGGAGGACCTGTGGTCAATGTTTTTTATAAAAAATCTTCCGATGCTTCTGCATGGAAAGCAATGCTTGACAGTTGTGTAACGGCATATCCTTATATGGAAAAAGTATTTGGGGCGTATCCATATAAACAATTCTCATTTGTACATGGAGGTGATGGCGGAATGGAATACCCAATGTCCACATTATTAAAATCAAGCGGCACGGGCACTGCTATTCATGAATGGATGCACAGTTGGTACCAGGGAATGATGGCTACTAATGAAAGTGAATATGCATGGATGGATGAAGGGTTTACCCAATACGCAGAAGACCGGATTATAGCATACCTGCGTAAACAGGATGGATTTGCACAAAAGGATAACTATGCAGCTTATTTTGATTTAGTTAAAAGCTCCAGGGCAGAGCCATTAACTACGCATGCGGATCACTATGAAAGTAATTTTGCCTATGGCCGATCAGCTTATAGTAAAGGTGCAATATTTCTTGAACAGCTGGGTTATATAGTTGGTAATGCTGTTCGGGATAAAATATTACTGGAATATTATAATCAATGGAAATTTAAACATCCCAATGCCAATGATTTTATAAGGGTAGCTGAAAAAGTTAGCGGTATGCAGCTGGACTGGTATAAAGAATACTGGATAAATACCACCAAAACCATTAATTATTCTATTGATAGTTTGTGGGAAGAAAAAGGTAAAACAAAAATCCGGTTACGTAATTTGGGTTTAATGGCTATGCCGGTAGATGTTGAGTTAACATTTAAAGACGGCAGTAAAGAACTGCATTATATTCCCATGTATTTGATGTTTGGAGAGAAGCCAGAGGAAAATAATTTAATCCCCCGTAAAGTTTATGAATCATGGAAATGGACACACCCTACCTATGTTATTGAAACGGATAAAAAATTATTTAATTTAAAAATTGTGGAAATAGATCCCTCATTCCAGATGGCGGATATTGATGAGAGGAATAACAGGCTGGAACTAAACTGGTGATTTGTTTTATTGATATTAAGCTACCAGAAATAGGTAAAGCCCCCGGTTAAGAATAATCAGGGGCATTTAACGATTACCTGCCATAAAATTTATTAACTGCTTCTATACGGTTGTTTACATGTAGTTTGTCGTAAATATGATAAACATGTTTACGGACTGTTTCAGCACTTATAAATAATAACTCCGAAATTTCTTTATACATCATTCCTTTTGCAATCATTTCCAGTATATATATCTCTCTCCTTGTTAATTCAGCAATGGAAGCTTCGTGAACCTGAGGTGCTTCCACTTTTGGTATTACCTGGAAAGCGTTTACCACTTTTCTTGCAATCTGGCTGCTCATTGGTGCACCGCCTTCACTTAATTCTTTTATTGCTGAAAGCATTTTATCAGGTGCGGTCTTCTTTAAAAGATATCCATTAGCTCCTGCCCGAAGGGCTTCAAAAATTTTTTCATCCTCCTCATACACTGTGCACATCATGAAAAGAATTTCAGGATGTTCCGCCTTAACTTCTCTCACACAATCAATACCTGATTTTCCATCTCCTAAATTAATATCAGTCAAAACGATATCAGGTTTCAAAAGTGGTATTTTCTTTATAGCATCTTCAGCATTAGAGAAGGAAGCAATCCATTTGC
>JBLMVP010000178.1:0-3686 GCA_050256755.1 Sphingobacteriales bacterium
TTATTAAGCTTTTTAGCTTTTAGCTTCAAGTTATTAGCTCTCTGCTTTAAAATTTCAATTATAAATTTCAAACTGTCTAGCCCCTGGCTCATTGCCAAAAGCTCACAATTTATTAAACTCCTAATTTCCTTTTTTGCAATTCCGTTTTTAAACGGGCAATATCCTTACGCATGTCGCGGATGCTCATTGGATTCTCCAATGGAGAAATAGCATGAGCAAACTCCAGTTTCTTTAACCTCAGTTCATCTTCCTTAATGCGGGCATTTAAATCCGCTTCATTCAGGTCCTTTATGCTCTTTACAAAATCAATTCTTTTTGACATTGTATAATTGTTTTGAAATTTCTAAAATAATTATGCTACCTGGTCTCTGCGAATAACAAACTTTGTTCTGATAGGTAACTTTTGTGCTGCTAAATCCATCGCTTCTTTGGCAACCGCTTCAGTAACACCATCGCACTCAAAAAGCATACGGCCTGGTTCTACTACAGCAGCCCAAAACTCAGGGTTACCTTTACCTTTACCCATCCTTACTTCCGCCGGTTTGCGTGTAATAGGCTTATCAGGAAATATTCTAATCCACACATTACCTTCTCTCTTCATAGCACGGGTCATAGCCTGACGGGCAGCTTCTATCTGGCGGTTAGTCATCCACACAGGTTCCATTGCTTTTAACCCAAACGTACCAAAAGCCAGGGAAGTGCCACGCTTTGCAACATTGCGGATGCGGCCCTTTTGTGCTTTTCTATGCTTTGATCTTTTTGGCTGTAACATTGTCTTAAATTTCTTTTTTCTTGTTTCTGATTTTTAGTTGACTAACATCCGGTTATCTATTGAACCTTTGTTGTCTCAAATCTTCCGGTGAAAGATTTGATTACCTCATCTTTCTTTTTTCTTACCGAAATTATCTTCCACCACCTCTTCTCTGGCCACCGCCGCCTCCTCCACCTCTTCTTTCACCACCACCTCTTCTGTCATCTCCACCTCTTCTGCGGCTATCATCTCTTCTGTCGTCATGTCTTTCTCTTCTGTCACTTACTTCGCTTTTACCACTTACAAAGTTTGGATTCAAATCTCTCTTCGCTAATACCTCACCTTTACAAATCCATACTTTAATACCGATTTTACCATATACGGTTAATGCAAATACATTAGCGTAATCAATGTCCATACGAAGCGTATGCAATGGTGTGCGTCCCTGTTTAATTTCTTCGCTACGGGCAATTTCAGAACCACCTAAACGACCACCAACTTTTACTTTAATACCTTCTGCTCCCATACGCATGGCAGAAGCTATTGACATTTTAATAGCACGTTTGTAATTGATACGATTTTCAATTTGTTTTGCAATAGTATCTGCTACAATCATAGCATCCAGTTCAGGACGGCGGATTTCGAGAATGTTGATTTGAACATCTTCTTTACCCGTCAATTTCTTCAGCTCTTCTTTTACACGGTCAACTTCTCCACCACCTTTACCAATAATGATACCCGGCTTGGATGTATGGATGGTAACAATCAGTTTATTAAGTGTACGCTCAATAACAATTTTAGCAATACCACCTTTGTTGATACGGGCATTCAGGTAAGTCCTGATCTTGTTATCCTCAATCAACTTGGTAGCAAAATCTTTTTTATTACCAAACCAGTTAGATTCCCATCCACGGATAATTCCTAACCTGGCACCAATAGGATTTGTTTTCTGACCCATATTATGGTTTAAATATTTTTGTCAATTAATTTTTTGAATCTACAATTATTGTGATGTGGTTGCTGCGCTTACGCATACGGTAGGCACGGCCCTGCGGGGCAGGCAGCATTCTTTTAATGCTGCGGGCTCCATCCACAAAAACTGTTTTAACTACTAAACTGGCATCAGCAGCGCTGTTACCACTATTTTTTTGTTCCCAGTTGTTGATAGCACTCTTCAGCAATTTGTGTAAAGGAGTTGCGCTGTGTTGCGGGTGAAATTCCAGTAACGCCAGTGCCTTTTCTACTCCCATGCCACGTATTTCATCAGCCAGCAAACGCATTTTGCGGGGTGATGTGGGATAATTTTTAAGTTTTGCTACAGCTTCCATTTCTTTTTATTTCTATATTTCTTATTTCCGGCTTCAAAATTTTGAAACTGAAATTTTGAAACTTTTATTAAGCAATTTTCTTACTAGAGTGTCCTTTAAAATGACGGGTTGGCGCAAACTCACCTAACTTATGCCCCACCATGAATTCCGTTACATATACCGGAATAAATTTGTTTCCATTATGCACAGCAAATGTGTGTCCTACAAAATCCGGGGTAATCGTAGAGCGGCGGCTCCATGTTTTTATTACACCTTTCTTGTTTTTTCCTTCATTTACAGCTAACACTTTCTTTTCTAAGTGGGCAGCTACATAAGGACCTTTTTTAATCGAACGAGCCATATTATTTTATTTTCTGTTGATTTATTCCGCCATTGACGGAATCATTTTAACATTAAAAATTACTTATTACTTAATTTCTTTCCGTTTCTTCTCTGGATAATCATTTTATCAGATCCTTTACCTCTTGTACGGGTAATTTCTCCTTTGGCGTATTTACCGGTTCTGCTTCGCGGATGACCACCTGAAGCTTTACCTTCACCACCACCCATTGGGTGATCAACAGGGTTCATCGCAACACCACGGGTACGTGGACGTACGCCTTTCCAACGGTTACGGCCAGCTTTACCAGCTCTTTCCAGACTATGGTCACTGTTACTTACCACACCTACTGTTGCGTAACAGTTTATTAAAAGTTTACGCAATTCACCAGAAGGCATTTTAATAATAGCATATTTTTCTTCTTTGTTAGTTAACTGTGCAGATGCACCGGCACTGCGTACCAACTTGCCACCCTGACCAGGCTGCATTTCAATATTATGAATGATAGTACCCAAAGGCATATGCTTCATTTGTAAAGCATTCCCTAATTCAGGAGCAGCATCATCAGCACTTACTACAGAAGCACCCACTTGCAAACCTGCAGGAGCCAGGATATATCTTTTTTCACCATCAACATAATTCAGTAAAGCAA
This sequence comes from Sphingobacteriales bacterium, assembly GCA_050256755.1. GTDB lineage: Bacteria > Bacteroidota > Bacteroidia > Chitinophagales > Chitinophagaceae > AWTP1-9. The sequence goes on from JBLMVP010000178.1 coordinate 3,051, forward strand.
TAAATGCTGTACGGTAGGGATCATATTCAATAGAAGCAACTGTTGCAGGTATATTCTGTTTGTTTCTTTTTAAATCAATGATACTGTACATTGTTTTATTACCGCCACCCATATAACGCATTGCACGGCGTCCCTGAACGTTTCTGCCGGCAGTAGATTTCACTTTTTCCAGGAGACTTTTTTCAGGCTCGTTGGTGGTGATTTCTGCGTATGCATTACCAATCCTCCAACGGGTTCCTGCTGTAATTGGTTTGTACTTTTTTAATGGCATTTTCTATTCTCTTTTTGTGCGAACTTATCAGCTTCGCTGCTTTAATAATTAAAATTAAATGTTGCCGTAAAGGTCAATGGTTTCACCTTTAGCTACAGTAACCAATGCTTTTTTATAAGCTGGTTTTTTCCCGCTAAGAACACCTGATTTGGTCATTCTTGATTTATGCTTACCCGGAACCACAGCCGTGTTTACATCAATCACATTCACACCATAAAATTCTTCCACTGCTTTTTTAATTTCCAGTTTGTTTGCCTTGCGGCTAACTTTAAAAGCATATCTCCTCAGCTTTTCCTGCTGGGCATTTGCTTTTTCACTCAGTATCGGCTTTACTAAAACTTCAGAGAGTTTCATTGTATCTCAGT
>JBLMVP010000179.1:0-7541 GCA_050256755.1 Sphingobacteriales bacterium
TTTTATATAGTGCCCGGTTAACCTGTATACATTTTTCAATTGGAAGGCCCGAATCAGCATCAATAAACACTTTAATATTATTGGTTGGTTTTACTTTTACTTCCACCAAAAACATATCCTCATCGGAAGCAATTAATTGCTCTACCATGGTTCCCACCGTATTTATTAAAATATCATTGGTCATAACTGCTAAAAGAAGAAGGGAACGCTTCCGTTCCCTTCACTTGTTTCATTATCCGCCGCAAATGTACGAAAGTAAAGCTATTCGCAGCAAATTTTTCTCATATTAGCGGCTGCGAAAAGTCAAATAATAGACTTTAATAAATAGCTAACTTAGCCTGCAAATACCAAATTTATGAGCAAGCCTGAAGATTTTGGTTCATTTATAAGGGAAAACAAAGACCTCCTGACAGAATATGTAGAAACAAAAACGGAAGTTTACCGGCTTCAGGGTATCCGGCTAATTTCAAAAACCGGAGGCACTTTAATTTGGGCGGTCTTAGCGCTTTTTATGCTTTTTCTGATCCTGATTTTTGCCGGACTGGTGTTGGGCTTTTGGTTTTCTGAACTATTGGGAAGTAATGTGTACGGTTTTGGGCTTGCCACCCTGATTTTAATGGTGTTAACCGTTTTATTAACCCTTTTCAGGCGGCAGCTATTTATTAACCCAATTATCAGAAGAATAATTAACATTTCGCAGGAAAAAGAAATGGATGAAACTACAGAACCAAATTTATAATTACAATTATTATGAAAGCTTCTAAAATAAACTCTCTCGATTCGTTGGAAAAAGAAATTTACCGCTTAAAGTTTCATGGCAAAAAGCTGGAAGACAGAATGGATAATAATCTCGACTATCTTAAGGACAATTATGGCCGGATGGCAAGAAACTCTATTTTTTCAAGGAGAGATGGGGTTAAAGAAACAATTACAGATAGCATTACCGGATCTTTTTTGAAAAACGAGAGATTACAACAAGCCATTGATAAAATTGTAAATCACCTCGTTGATAAAGCAACAGACGGTATTGATACACTTCTTGAAAAGCTGTTTCATAAGAAATAATCTGCCGTTCACCGAAATTATCGCCCCATATTTCTCTTTATTAATAATTTTGTGTCATGGTTAGAATAATACTAATACTCCTGGGATTTTACATTTTGTATAAATTCGTTTTTGAATTCTTACTCCCGGTGGCAGGTGCCGCCAAACAAATGAAGAAACAAATGGAGACGTTTAACCAACAACAACAAAACATGTTTAATCAAAAGTCTACAACTCCGGAATCCGTAAGCAAAACCACAAGCGATGACTATATTGATTTTGAAGAAGTGAAATAAAAATTCATTCTTCAACAATTCCTTTTAAAATAAAGCTTTTCCACTTCGTTGATTTTTTTATCTTTGCCGCTCGCCAATAAAGGCAGGACCCTTAGCTCAGACGGTTAGAGCATCTGACTCATAATCAGAGGGTCGCTGGTTCGATCCCAGCAGGGTCCACAATCGCAATCGCCTGTAGTGCAATACTGCAGGCAATTTTATTAATGGTAGCTTTAACCTTTCATTAACCCGGTGGCGGCTACATTTGCCAATCAATAAATTGTATGAAAAAGTTTGTTTTAGGTTTCTTTCTGATGAATTTGGTTTTTATGGCAGTTGCTCAGGAAACAAAGGCTCCCAAAAAGAAAAAAGACTGGAGCAGCCTTGACTTGTCTTCCAAAGATCATTTGATGATTCAATATGGCGCCTACAGCTGGCTGCAAAAACCTGACAGCATTAACACTGGAGGGTTTTCCAGAAGTTTTAATATGTATTTTATGTTTGATTATCCATTTAAAACTAATCCCAAATTTAGTGTTGGGTTGGGAGTGGGTATTGGATCAGATAATTTATTTCTTAAAAAAACAAATGTTGATTTAAAAAACAGGGATCGGTTATACTTCAATAAAGACAGCGTAATTTCTTATAAAAAATATAAACTGGTTACAGCATTTCTGGAGGTTCCCGTTGAATTACGATACACATCCGATCCCGAAAACAACAATAAAAGTGTAAAGGCAGCAATTGGCTTAAAAGTAGGGACCATGATTAATGCACACACAAAAGCTAAAGTGATAAAGGATGCTGCCAACGAAGGTGGATATGCAACCAAGGTAAACGATAGGACTCATTTTAATAACCTGAGAATAGCGGCAACGGCAAGACTTGGTTATGGAATTTTTTCTTTGTTCGGCACTTACCAGGTAAATCAATTTATTAAAGATGGCTCAGGACCCGCTGATGTACGGCCTCTTACGATTGGTTTAACCATAAGTGGATTATAATTTATTTAAACTTTTTACAGAAAGCCGTCATGCATAAGCTGTGGCGGCTTTCTCTTTTTTGCAACTACCTTTATATACTAAATTTTTACTGTTGTTAGATAAAAAAAATAAAATACAAAAAGAAGAAAGAGCTGTATTAGTTGGATTAATTTATAATAATCAAACGGAACCGCAATTGCAGGAATACCTTGAAGAGCTGGCTTTTTTAGCAGAAACTGCCGGAGCTATTTCCGTTAAAAAATTTATTCAAAAACTTCCTCATCCGGATAGTAAAACTTTTGTGGGCAAGGGAAAACTGGAAGAAATTAAAAATTATATACAAGGGAGAAATATTTCACTGGTAATCTTTGATGATGAGCTTACCGGTTCGCAGATTTTAAATATTGAGAAAGCGCTGGATGTAAAAACTATTGATCGATCTGATTTGATATTAGACATATTTGCCAACCGGGCTAAAACCGCACAGGCAAAGGCGCAGGTGGAGTTAGCGCAATACCAATACCTGCTTCCAAGATTAAAAGGAATGTGGAAACACCTGGAACGTTTAGGTGGTGGTATTGGCACAAGAGGTCCCGGTGAAACTGAAATTGAAACTGATCGTCGTATTGTAAAAGACAAAATCTCTTTGTTGCGCAAGCGGCTTGCTGAAATAGACAAACAATCTTTTACTCAACGTAAAGATCGGGGAGAATTTATTCGTGTTGCGTTAGTTGGATATACTAACGTTGGCAAATCAACTATCATGAATTTATTAAGCAAGAGTACGGTATTTGCAGAAAATAAATTATTCGCAACACTTGATACAACCACACGCAAAGTTGTTTTTGAAACAACACCTTTTTTATTAAGTGATACTGTTGGGTTTATAAGAAAGTTGCCGCATCATTTAGTAGAAAGTTTTAAAAGCACCCTAGACGAGGTGAGGGAAAGTGATATTCTTCTTCATGTAGTGGATATTTCTCATCCGCAATATGAAGAACAAATTGCCGTAGTAAATAATACACTAAGAGAATTGGGCGCATCTGAAAAACCGGCTATAACTATTTTTAATAAGATGGATTTATATGAAAAGTATACGTTTGACGAATGGCTAGAAGAAGATGTAAAAAATGAGATATTAAAAGATTTAAAAGAAAGATGGGAAGGGGAAACAAACGGGAATTGTGTTTTTGTTTCTGCTATTGAGAAAAAAAATATTGATGAACTGAGAAATACCATTTTAAATAAAGTAAAAGAGTTGTATCAAATCCGCTATCCGTATAAATCTGAATATTTTTATTAATGAGTGAGAAAAAATATAGCTGGTATAAAATTGCTGGTAGCATTAATGAATTACAGTTACAGGAAAATAATCTCTCTGAAATTGAAATAAAAGGGAAAAAAATTTGCATAGGAAAAAATGCAGAAATTCTTTTTGCCTGTACAAACAAGTGCCCCCATGCCAGCGGAAAATTATCGGATGGGTTTGTAGATGCCAAGGGAAATATTGTATGCCCGCTTCATCGATACCGTTACGATGTCAAAAACGGCAGAAATACCAGCGGTGAAGGATATTATCTTAAAACCTACTTAGTAGAAGAAAAAGAAGATGGTATTTATATAGGATTAGAAGAGAATAAAGGTTTTTGGGGATTGCTTGGCTGATTTTTTTGTGAACAGCTTGTTGAAAACGATTTTTCCCTATTTTTGCCGTCCTAAATTCCTCCCTAGCTCAGTTGGTTAGAGCATCTGACTGTTAATCAGAGGGTCGCTGGTTCAAGTCCAGCGGGGGGAGCAATAAAAAACCCGGTAAAATTACCGGGTTTTTTATTGCAATATTTTAGTTGCTTTGTTCACTCATTTTATGAGCGTTTTCCCGTTCTTTTTAAGAATCTGCAAAGCCCCGTTTATCACAGCAATTAAATAATGTTCAAATAGTTGGTTATAAAAGTTAAAAGCAAATACTGGCAAAAAATTTGCTGCTAAAAGGAAATTAATTTATAGCTTTTCGTCTTCTAATAAAAACTATAGCTGCATTTTTCTATTCATTGTACCTGGGCTATGAATTACTGAACCAAATCTAAGAAACCATGGAAAAAATTACCATTTTAATTGCCGATGACCATAAACTCATCAGGGAAACCTGGAGTTTTATCTTGAATAATGATCAAAGATTTTCTGTCGTTGAACAGTGTGCAAATGGAGCAGAGGCGGTCAGGCTTTCAAAAGAAAAAAGACCGGATATAGTATTAATGGACATAAATATGTCCGAAATGAACGGTCTTGATGCGACCGAACAAATTCGCAAACATTCCCCTTTATCAAAAATTATTGCTGTTTCCATGCATAATCAACCAGCTTATGTAAAGAAGATGATGAAATTGGGAGCAAAAGGATATATAACAAAAAACTCTCCTGTTGATGAATTGTTATCAGCCATTATAGAAGTTAATAACGGAGACAAATACATATGCGAAGAGATGAAGGAAATATTATCAGATCAGGCATTAGTTGAAAATGAAAAGCAAGGGCTCAATTCATTATCAGAAAGAGAAATAGAAATTGTACAGTTGATTAAAAATGGATTTTCTTCTAAAGAAATTTCATCTAAACTGGATATATCCTTAAAAACCGTGGAAGTACATCGTCACAATATTCTTAAGAAATTAAATCTTAAAAATAGTGCCTCACTTGTCAATCTTGTTAATACAGCCGGATTTGGTATTTAGACAATAAATAATACGGTTTATCGGCCCATATAAACCATCAATATTTGAATATCGCTTGGGTTTACTCCAGATATACGTGATGCCTGCCCCAGTGTTTGTGGACGAATTTTTTTGAATTTTTGTTTTGCTTCGTTTGATAAAGAAATCAGATTATCATAATTAAAGCTATCGGGTATAATTAAATCTTCCAGTTTAGTCATTCTTTGTACCAGATCCTTTTCTTTTTCTATATAAACATCATATTTTACCTGAATTTCCGCTTGTTCTAACAAATCTTCATCATAGGTTTGAAGCTCGTCTTTTATTTTATCTATGGCTTGGGTCATACTAATCAAACCAATTGCGGGGCGCAAAAGTATTTGACCTGCTTTTTGCTTTTGAGACAAGGGAGTGTCTCCTATCGATTCTAACCAATTATTTACTTCTGATGGCTCAATACTTACATTTGATAAAATATTTTTTATTTTACTAACCCCTTCTTTTTTAGAAATAGTTTTTTCCATTCTTTGTTGCGAAGCCAAACCAAGTTTATAACTTAATTCAGTTAATCTTAAATCTGCATTATCCTGGCGAAGTAATGTTCGGAATTCTGCCCTGCTTGTAAACATCCTGTATGGTTCATCAGTTCCTTTACTAATTAAATCATCAATAAGCACACCTATATATGCATCGCTTCGCTTAAGAATAAACGGTTCCAGGTTATTAACTTTTTGATGTGCATTTATACCTGCCATTAATCCCTGGCAAGCCGCTTCTTCATACCCAGTAGTACCATTAATCTGCCCGGCGAAAAAAAGATTTCCCAGATTTTTTGTTTCTAACGAATATCTTAATTGTGTTGGAGGAAAGTAGTCATATTCAATAGCATAACCGGGGCGGAACATTTTTGCAGATTCAAAGCCAGCAATACTACGAATTGCTTCGTATTGAATTTCTTCAGGTAGAGACGTCGAAAATCCGTTTAGATATACTTCAACCGTATTCCATCCTTCTGGTTCTACGAAAAGTTGATGTCTTTCTCTTTCCGCAAAGCGATTGATCTTATCCTCAATGCTTGGACAATATCTGGGACCTATGCCTTCAATTTTTCCGCTAAACATTGGGCTTCTATCAAATCCTGTTTTAAGAATATCATGAACCTTTTGGCTTGTGTAAGTTATCCAGCAGCTTCTTTGTTTTTTGGGTTTTTGTGTATTTGTATAAGAGAAGCCGGAAATCAATTCATCGCCTGGCTGTTCCTCCATTTTACTGTAGTCTAGACTTCGTCCATCAACCCTTGGGGGTGTACCAGTCTTAAGCCTGTCACTTACAAAACCGAGTGAAACAAGCTGTTCAGTTATTCCTAGCGCCGCTTTTTCTCCAATGCGGCCTCCACCAAAATTCTTTTCTCCAATATGAACAAGGCCATTGAGAAATGTTCCATTTGTTAATACCACGGACTTTGATTTTATCTCATGACCCAAGCCAGTCTTAACTCCCAAAACAATTCCATTATTAATCAGTAATCCCAGTACTGTATCCTGATAAAAATCTAGGTTTCTAGTCTTTTCCAACATTTCCCTCCATTTCAGTGAAAACATCATTCTATCACTTTGTGCTCTTGGACTCCACATTGCAGGTCCTTTAGATCTGTTTAGCATTCTAAATTGAATCATTGTCTCGTCGGTTACAATACCGGAATACCCACCCAAAGCATCTATTTCTCTAACAATTTGTCCTTTGGCAATACCACCCATAGCCGGGTTACAGCTCATTTGGGCAATGGTTTGCATATTCATGGTTATCAAAAGAGTTTTTGAACCAAGATTTGCCGCTGCCGCTGCGGCTTCGCAACCGGCATGGCCAGCACCAACTACTATTACTTCGTATTCTGGGAACATAAAATGAGCTTGCAAAGGTAATCTGTTTAGACTGGCGTCGACTAAACATAAATCTGTTCCACGTGACACCTTTTTGGTATTTGTGTTACGTGAAACGCTACTTAAAATATTTTAGGAGATAGATATCTTCTTTTTCTCTCATTTTTTTAGCCTCGTTACCTTTCTTATCTCTATAACCACATAAATGTAGGGCTCCGTGAAAAATGACACGGTGTAGTTCTGATTTAAACGACGTCTTTAGCCTTATGGCATTATCTCTAACTCTATCAATGCTAATGAACACATCGGCCTTTATAAAACCAGGTCTTTCGGAAAGATCAAATGTGATTATATCAGTAAAAAAGTTATGCTTGAGGTATTTATTATTAATCTTTAAAAGAAAGCTATCTGTGCAAAAGATGTAGTTAATAGATTCAAGCTGCCTTTTTTCATATTCAAAAATTTTCTCAATAAAGGCTTTTAGTTTTTTAAGATTTCTAAGATTTGAATCAATATCATTTGAAAAGAAAAAAACTTTTGATTTTTTTGGCCTGTCCATTATTTCATAATTCGTAAGCAAATGTAATTCAGCATTTTTAGCTTTGTAAACATCATTTATTTCATGAAATTATCAGACTTAAAGCCCGGTCA
>JBLMVP010000180.1:0-3021 GCA_050256755.1 Sphingobacteriales bacterium
TAAAGGGATCAGTAATAATCAGCCATGTAAGCCAAAATTAAAAAACTGGATTAAAGTAAACTGATATGTTTCTATTGTTATGGGAGTAATTACAATATTTAATACCATAACTTTAATGTCATCAAAAAAATCAGATCTAAAACCTTATGCAGAGCAAATGCTGGCGATGCAACCTGTTAAGCAACCCGGCATGGATGCAGAAGCATTGCTGAGAATTATGTCAGCAATTTCTTACGGCATGATGACATTTGCCATTTTATTATTGATTCATCTTTTTATCAGTTTCCGACTACTTAAAAAGTACCAGCATCTTTTTAGCAACCCCCAATAATTTTATTTCAGTAATTTGAGGAGTGAATACTTCAGCACCATTAGCAGAACGTTTAAGACCATCATCACTGGAAGATTTGGCTGGTCAGCAACATCTTACCGGTAAAGGAAGTATATTAAGAACAGCTATTGAAAATGGCAAGATTCCTTCTATGATTTTATGGGGACCCCCGGGAACCGGTAAAACAACTATCGCCAATATTATTGCACATACTTTAAAAGTTCCTTTCTATACGCTCAGTGCCATTTCTTCAGGAGTAAAAGATGTAAGAGAAGTAATTGAAGAAGCGAAACAAAAAGAAAAAGCCATTTTATTTATTGACGAAATTCATCGTTTCAATAAAGGTCAGCAGGATGCGTTACTCGGCGCAGTTGAAAAAGGAATTATTACATTAATTGGCGCCACTACCGAAAACCCTTCTTTTGAAGTAAACTCTGCCTTACTCAGCCGTTGCCAGGTATATGTACTAAAACCATTGGGTGAAAAAGAACTGATTGAGTTATTGCATCATGCCATAAAAACAGATGAATTCTTAAAAACAAAAAAAATTGAATTAAAAGAAACATCTGCACTTATCAATATTTCAGGAGGCGATGCAAGGAAATTATTAAACCTGCTGGAGCTGGTTTGTGATGCGATACCAGAGCCCATCAGCATAACAGATAGTAATGTAATGGAAGTTGCTCAAAAGAGAATTGCTCTTTATGATAAACAGGGCGAACAGCATTATGATATTATTTCAGCTTTTATAAAATCCATCCGCGGAAGCGACCCCAATGCCGCCGTATATTGGCTGGCAAGAATGATTGAAGGTGGTGAAGATGTAAAATTTATTGCAAGAAGATTGGTAATACTTGCCAGTGAAGATATTGGCAATGCTAATCCAACTGCTATTGTTATGGCTAATGCCTGTTTTGATGCTGTTAATAAAATTGGATTTCCTGAGTCAAGTTTGATTTTATCACAATGTGCTGTCTATCTTGCTTCCAGTCCTAAAAGTAATTCGGCAACGGTTGCTATTGGAGAAGCAATGAATGCCGTAAAACAATTTGGCGATTTACCTGTGCCTCTGCATATACGCAATGCTCCAACAAGACTAATGAAAGACATGGATTATGGTAAAGGCTATAAATATTCTCATATCGGCGAAGGCAATTTTATGGAACAGGAATATCTCCCCAAAGAAATTTCTGGTAAAAAATTTTATGACCCCGGCAAAAACGCAAGAGAAGAAGAGTTACGAAAATTTTTAAAAGACAGATGGAAAGACAAATACAATTACTAAACAACAAACACATGAGAAAATTTTATTTATTGCTTGCGGTAATGATCTTATTTAAAATTGCATCAGCACAAACCATTATTCAAAGGGATCCGCAAATTGAAAAGATGGTTAGCCAGGTTTCTGCTGATTCATTAAAATCATACATTAATCAATTAGTTAGTTTTAATACAAGGCATACTTTAAGTACACAACAAGAAAAATCAAAAGGAATCGGTGGTGCAAGATTATTTGTGCTGAACAAGTTTAATGAGTTTGCCAAACAATCAGGTGGGAGATTAACCACTTTTATTGATACGGTCACCTTACAACCGGATGGAAAAAGAATAGATAAACCAACGGTTTTAGGAAATGTGGTAGCTACATTAAAAGGAACAGACCCCAATGACAGCCGCATCTTTATTATCAGCGGACATTTGGATAGCCGTAATTCCAATGAAATGAACCGTGAAAAAGAAGCCCCCGGGGCAAATGATGATGGAAGCGGCACCGCTGCAGTTATAGAATGTGCAAGAATTATGAGTCAGGGTGCTTTTCCCGCTACAGTAATTTTTGTTGCCGTAAGCGGAGAAGAGCAGGGATTACTTGGCGCCAGCTTTATGGCTGAAAAAGCTAAAAAAGAAAAATGGAATATAGAAGGGGTGTTGAACAATGATATAATGGGAAGCAATAACAGCAATGAAACTAATATTATTGATAACACAAAAGTCCGCGTCTTCAGTGAAGCATTTACAGTATTGGATACAGGTAAAACGGCATTGAATATTCGCAACCTTGGATTGGAGAATGATGGAAAATCAAGACAACTGGCCCGATACATAAAAGAAATTGGTGAACGGTATGTAGATAATCTTAAAATAATTATGGTTTATCGCAATGACAGATTCTTACGTGGTGGTGACCACTCGCCTTATGTACAAAGGGGTTTTGCTGCCGTTCGTATTACAGAGATGAATGAAAATTATAACCACCAGCACCAGGATATAAGAAATGAAAATAATATTCAGTATGGTGACTTAGCTGAGTTTATGGATTTTGAATATCTAAGAAAAAATACAGCAATGAATCTTGCCAATCTTTCCAATTTAGCAAAATCACCTTCTATGCCGCAGGAAGTAAAAATTGATACAAAAAAATTAACTAATTATTCTTTACTCAACTGGAAACAACCAAAATCCGGCAAAGTAAAAGGGTATTATATTTTAATTAGAGAAACAACCAGTGCTGTTTGGGAAAAGAAAATATTTACGGCACAAACAGAAATAAATTTGCCTTATTCCAAAGACAATTATTTTTTTTCCGTTCAGTCTGTAAGTGAAGACGGAAATGAAAGCTTACCTGTCATACCCATTCCATCTGGCAGATAATAAATTAAATACAAATATTCATCATTGAGAATACAACATTA
>JBLMVP010000181.1:0-4925 GCA_050256755.1 Sphingobacteriales bacterium
TAAAATCAAAATTATCCAATTTAAACCAGGCTGTTGCTAACCGGAAAAATGTTTTTCCAAAATCCTGATCCGCGGAAAAACTATGTATTAACACCTCTGGTTCACAGTAAAAAACTTAAGCTCCGCCAACAACGGAGCTTTTTAGTTTTAAGTAACTTGCCATTTTTTAAGTATGATTACCATTACAGATCAAACAGGCCGGCTTATTACGTTACAAAAATTTCCACACAAGATTATTTCTTTAGTCCCATCACAAACGGAATTACTTCATTTCCTTTCATTGGAAGAAGAAACAATTGGAATTACTAAATTCTGTATTCACCCAAAAGAATGGTATAGAGCAAAAACAAGAGTTGGCGGAACCAAAACATTAAACATCCCTTTAATCCGCAGTTTAAAGCCCAATTTAATTTTTGCCAATAAAGAAGAAAATGAAGAAGCGCAGATAAAAGAATTGTATAAAGAATTTACAGTTTATATAAGTGATATAAAAACACTGGACGATGCACTGAAGATGATTGCTGATGTCGGATTGTTAACTAACCGCTCTACTCAAACAATAGAACTTATTGAAAATATAAAATTCCGTTTCAATAACCTGAAACCCGGAAAAGAAGTTAAGGCCTGTTATTTAATCTGGCAAAAACCGTATATGGCAGCAGGTGGCGACACATTTATCAATAATATGATGAAGCGATGCGGATTTGTAAATATAATGGCAGATAGAAACCGATATCCCAAAACTACGATTGAAGAATTAAAATCTTTGAACTGCGAATTATTGCTGCTCTCGAGTGAACCCTTTCCGTTTAAAGAAAAACATATTGCTGAAATAAAAGAAATGGGTTTTGCCGGTAAAATTTTATTAGTGGATGGGGAAATGTTTAGCTGGTATGGAAGCAGGTTATTAAAAGCCACGGATTATTTTCACTCATTATATCCTCTCACCTAAATTATTATATTACTCTATTTATAGTTACGTTTTATCTTAATCAACTGTACAGGCAATCTTAATAAATCACTTAAAGTGATTTTTGAACCCTTCTTATTAACCCATAGCAACAGGGCTTTTTCCTCAATGAATGAATCATCATTTGAATATTGCTTTCTAAGTCTTAACATAATTTCAATATCAAACAACCATCTTGATATAAATGGCTCATCAAAAGCCAGTGGAACAATTTCTTTTCTGAAAATTTTGGCGCCACATTGCGTATCATGAAGTGTTAAGTGAAAATATTGATTAACCAAAAAAGCAAAAGTTCTTCCCGAAATATGACGGAAATAATTTTTTTGAATAACAGTCCCTGGCTTTTCAATACGACTGCCAAATACAATCTGTTGTACACGATTTTGTTCCAAGGAACCTATAAAAGTCAATGCAACTTCCAGGGGTGTAGAAAGATCTGCATCAAAATAGCCAAAATAATCAAATACTGCTTTGCTATACATTTCATTTATCCCTTTTCGGACAATTTCAGCTTTCCCCACATTCAATTCCTCTCTTACGACAAAAATTCTCCCGGGAAAATTTGATTGCATTCTCTGCAGAATAATCATCGTGTCGTCTGTACTACCATCATCTCCAAAACAAAGAGCAAAATCATCTTCCTTTGACAAAAAATTTTCAAATGAAACAATATCCAGCCTTTGGGCTTCATTATAACAGGGAATTATTATGCAGGTCTTTGGCATATAGCGTATAAAGATAAGCCCGGAAAATTAATCTTGTTTTGAAAATATTACAGTAAACTATTTCAGTATATTCGGCATATATATCATGAAAAGTATCCTGGTTAAATACCATATCTATTTATCTATATTGGTTTTTCTGGTGTTATTTTTATTAACACTGAATTGGTATCGTTATAGTTTTGATGTAGATGGAACAGCCTATATTACCATAGCGAAGCAAATAGCCAATGGGGAATGGTATAGAAGTATTAACGGCCTCTGGAGCCCGCTTAACTGCTGGATAGCAGGACTGTTCATCAGTATGGGAGTCGACCCGGTATTAATCTTTAAAATTATTAATGCAATCATTTGCTGCGGCATTATTTCACTGTCGGGCAATTTGATAAAGAGATTTTTAAATAACATAAATCTTCAAACAGGCATTTTATTAATATTACCGCTTATACTTTTAAGTTATGTACAACAGCAACTAGCCGGTGACTTATTACAATTATTCTTTCTGTTAATTTATATAAGCATCATTACTTCATCTCAATTTTTCCAAAAACCATCGTTAAATTATTGGTGTGCCATTACTATGGCACTGGCTTACTTAGCTAAATCTTACAGTCTTCCCTTTTTTGTAGTGTGTCATTTATGTATTTACTTCCTGTATTACCTGCGTAATAGGAACGATTTAAGATTCGCCGAAATAATTAAACCTGTATTTTCCACCTATGCAATTTTTTTCCTGCTTATTTCACCGTGGGTTTATTGCTTATATTTAAAATATCATCATTTTACATTCAGCACTGCCGGCACATTAAACTAAAACTGGTACTTAGGAAATGCCGCTATTACTTTAAAAGAAACAGGTTTACTTATTCCCCCACCCTACCCGAATTCCTTTAATTATTGGGAAGATCCCTATCCTTATTATCACTCATTTCTCGGCCCTTTAAGTTCTTTTTATAATTTTTTAAAAGCATGCAAATTAACGTTGCACAATATTAAAGACGGTCTTTTATCATTTCTTGAAATATCATTTTGTTCCTTAGCAATTCTTGTTTACTGGATTGTACGTGTTGTTAAAAGTAAAACAAAAGAAAAATTATTCTCCACTGCTTTATTGCTTATTGTATGCGTCATTCTTACATTGGGATATTTGCTTATTCATATAGAAACAAGATATATTTGGTTTACAGGAATTGCGGCACTAATTCTCGGAACCAAAATAATCGAAGAGAAAATTTTTCCTTATATCCGGGACTTCAGGCTTTCCCTGCTAATTGGATTAATGTTTTTTGGAAGTTTTATACTGACTCCCATTGATAAATTACAAGATTTAAAAGGCAATGGCATTGATATTAATGTAACAAAAGATTTTCTTTCAACACAATCAATAACCGGGCGGTTTACCGCTAACTACATTAATAGTTCAGAAAATTCCTGGTGTACCAAATTAGCTTTTATGTCGGGCAATCAATTCTATTTAATTTCCAAACCTAATTATACAACCCGGGAATTACTGTCAGCTATTGAACAACATAAAATTAATTTCTATTTATATTTCTATCATTCACCAATAGAAAAAGAAAATTTTTATTCCGGTATTATTGCCAAAGCTTCCCGAAAAATTATTGCCATTCCCGGCAAAGACATATTACTGGCATTTTTTCAATAACAATTGTTAGCTATTTATAATTTCTAAAAATGGACAGGATCGGTATCTTTGCGGCTCGTTAAAAAAACCTGCCTGTGAAAATATTATCAACCATAAAAAAGAAATAAATAATAATGAGTAAATACAAAGCCGGGGTGTTATTTGGTGATGAGCTGGAAGCACTCTACAAAGATGCCAAAGAAAATCAGTTTGCTTTACCCGCCGTAAATACGATCGGCAGTAATACAATTAACGCTGTTCTGGAAACAGCAGCCAAAGTAAATTCTCCGGTAATTATACAATTCTCCAATGGCGGTGCTCAATTTATCGCAGGTAAAGGAATGCCCAATGATAAATTACAGGCTAATATAAGCGGTGCTATTTCAGGCGCATTGCATATTCATAATGTAGCAAAATATTATGGAGTTCCTGTTGTGCTTCATACAGATCATGCTTCAAAAAAATGGTTACCATGGATTAGTGGTTTAATTGATGCCGGTGAACAATTTTATAAAGAAAAAGGTCAGCCACTTTTTAGTTCGCATATGCTTGATTTAAGTGAAGAACCAATTGAAGAAAATATTCATACTTCAGTTGAATTTTTTAAACGCATGCAGCCTTTGGGAATGGGAATTGAAATTGAATTAGGTGTAACAGGCGGTGAAGAAGATGGCGTAGATAATAGTGATGTAGAAAATGATAAATTATATACTCAGCCACAGCACGTGGCTTATGCTTATACTGAATTAGGAAAAGTAGGACGGTTATTTACTGTTGCAGCTGCATTTGGTAATGTGCATGGTGTTTACAGCCCGGGCAACGTTCAATTGCGTCCTGAAATTTTACATAATAGCCAGGTTTATATCGAAAAAGAATATAAGACTTCTCTCAAACCGGTTTACTTTGTTTTCCACGGAGGAAGCGGTTCACCTCAGCATCAAATTCGTGAAGCCATTAGTTATGGTGCAATTAAAATGAATATTGACACTGATATGCAATGGGCTTTCTGGGAAGGTATTTTAAACAATTATAAAAAGAACGAAGCTTATTTGCAAGGTCAGTTAGGAAATCCTGAAGGACCAAATAAACCAAACAAGAAATATTATGATCCGCGTATTTGGTTACGCAAAGGTGAAGAGAATTTTATTAAGCGATTAGAAGTCGCTTTTGATGATTTGAATTGTATGAACAGGAATGCATAATCTTTATTCAATTAAAAAATATTAATCCCGCACTTTATGCGGGATTTTTTTTAGTTATGAATTTTTATTCATTTTTGAGAATTTTCATTTCTCATTTGGCTATAAATTTCATCCCTTACCTTTGCCGAACAATTGTTAGTTTAAACTTATTAAACGATTTTTATGCCATCTCAAAAAATTATTGACCTGCTGGGCAACCAAGTAGAAATGTTGCTCAATCACCAATCAAAAACTATTGATAAAGCATCTTTACACCTTCCATCGCCTCATCATATAGATAAAGTATGGGGCCAGAGTAACCGCAGTAACCAGGTATTGCGAAGTTTAAATACTATGCTCAATCATGGTCGCCTTGCTGGTACAGGTTACTTATCTATTCTTCCCGT
>JBLMVP010000182.1:0-3145 GCA_050256755.1 Sphingobacteriales bacterium
TTGTTAATGAAAAAAGTTTGATTCAGTAAATTTGGGTGACCTTATATTCAGGGAGGTCGTGTAAAACTACACCATTTTTTTTACTGCAAAAAATATGTGACAGGGAAATAAAAAGGATTGTGGAAAATTAACTCAAACTCAAGCCTGTACAGCCTTTTAAAGCTGCTTATTGTTGGCAACTTGATTTGCTGGTGTTTTAAATTATTCAGGTTAAATATTTGTTCTTGGCACAAAGTATCAGAAATTCCTGATTTTTGCATTTCCGGCATTTGAATCAAGTTCTTTTTATGTTGTTGTAGTATATCATTTTTAACACCAAAAAAAATTACATGAAAAAGTTATTATTATTTACGCTAATCTTTATGGCTGCATTCGGGTCATTTGCTCAAAAGAAAAAAGAAAAACAGACAATGAGTTGTTGTGCAATCAGTTCAACCACCAAATTTGCCCGTTTTGCCAGCGACAAAGAATTTATAATGAATCATGCCGCTCCTTTGCCTTTTCATTTCGTCAGCGAAAAAGGTGGAACAGATATTACCTACAAAGCAGCCGATGGTACAGATGCTTTTGGATATGAAATAAAGGCCTCAAAAAAAACCAACTATTACATTTTCGTAATCCAGGAATGGTGGGGGCTGAATGATTATATAAAACAGCAGTCTGAAAAACTGAATAAAGATTTTGATATAAATGTAATTGCGCTGGATTTATATGATAAAAAGATAGCAACTACCCCTGAAGAAGCATCAAAGTATATGCAGGCTGCCAATACTGAACGTATTCAAAATATTATTAAAGGAGCTATAAAATATGCTGGTGCTGATGCAAAAATTTTCACCATTGGCTGGTGTTTTGGCGGCGGCTGGAGTTTGCAAACAAGTCTCCTTGCGGGTAAACAGGCTGCCGGTTGTATCATGTATTATGGTATGCCAGAAAAGAGCGAAGAAAAATTAAAATCATTAAAAGCTGACGTGCTTGGGTTATTTGCTAATAAAGAACAATGGATAACGCCACAGATAGTAAATGAATTTGAAGCTACTTTAAAAAAATTAAACAAAGGCGTAACCATTTATCGTTACGATGCAGTGCATGCTTTTGCTAACCCCAGCAACCCCAATCATAATAAAGCTGCTACAGAAGATGCTTATAAACATGTAACGGAGTTTTTGAAGGCGAGAATAAAATAGCGATATCTTTTATAAATAGAAGCTGCATATTGTGCAGCTTTTTTTATATTAGCAATATGAACAGAACCTTATTATTTGCTTTCTCTATGCTTATAGCTATTGGTACGAATGCGCAAAATCTTAAAGAAAAAGACAGAAGGTTTTCTTTTGATGATTACCCTTCAAAAAAAATAACCTTGGATTCATCAGCAAATATTCCTAAAAAAGTTGTCCTTTATGATATTAACTCAATCAATATTATAGATTCACGTTATAGTACCAAAAGTTTAGGTTTTATAACTGCCCAATACAAAAAAATAAAACAAGGAATTACAGGAAGTACAACAAAAACTATAAAAACTAAATTCTACTCAGACGAATCTATCAGCAAATTAGTTATTGAGGGAAGCCAGGAAAACTCAATTAAACAATACCTTAGTTCTGTATCAACTTTTTCACCATCCTCAGCTCATTATTCACTTTTAGTGGTAATTAAAAGTTTGTGGCTTACAGACAGAATAGATTTTATTGGAAAAAGAAAATTTGAAATAAATGAAGAAGAACAATTTACAAATAGTGGAATAGTCGGGAACTTTGAATTTTACATTTATAAAGAGGATAATTACTGGCCTGTTTTCAGATATGAAAAAAATATCTCGAACACTATGGCACTTAAAGAATATGCAAAACAATATTTAGAGCTGTTTTTAGACTCCTCTCTCATTAAATTTTCAACAATTGATTTAAACGAAATCATTAAGTCAAAAAAAACTTTAAAATGGGACCAGATAAAGAAATATAATAATCAGCGGTTTGAAACAGCTATTTTAAAAGATTCCATTTACAAAAGAGGGGTTTACAGAAATTTTTATGAATTCAAAAATAACACGCCGTTTTACACTGAGTTTAAAATTGAAAAGAATAAGTTAGCTGATATTCTCACTGTAAAAGGATCCGATGGGAAAGAGTTTGTTGAAAGAAATGCCTGGGGGTATTGTGATGGCACAAAGTCTTTTATACAAAATGATAACAATTACTTTGAGCTTTCCCGTGTTGATAGCTGTTTTTTCGTAAAAATCACAAAAAACAAAATCAAAACGGGTGAATTAAATACATCTGCCATTGCAAATCCTTATGGCGGGGGAATCATATTACCACCTACCAGTTCAAAATATAATTATATCAGGAGCGATTATATGCCTTTTTGTCTCAATATGGATACAGGAGAGATTTATTGATAAACCAATCGCATATTAAATCTTATTCTCCAATCTTCTCATAACTCGTCACAATCCCTTTAATCAACGATGAACTAAATCCCTGGTGCTCCATTTCATTTAATCCCGCAATAGTGCATCCTCTTGGTGTGGTTACCTTATCAATCTCCTGTTCCGGATGCGTACCTTTCTTTAATAATAATTCGGCAGCACCTTTTACTGTTTGTGCAGCAATGAGTGAAGCAGTGGCAGCATCAAATCCAATTTCAATTCCTCCCTGTATATTGGCACGGATATAACGCATGGCATATGCTGTACCACAGGCGCCTAATACGGTTGCCGCATCCATTAGCTTTTCATCAATGGTTACCACACGCCCAAGCTGATTAAATAAATCTTCCACATATTTTAATTGCTCCGCATTTACGCCGCTGGTACAAATGCAAGTCATGCTTTCCTGTATGGCGATGGCAGTATTAGGCATTGCCCTTACCATTGGAATTTTCTTTACAACAATTTTCTGTATCTGCTCAATGGTTACACCGGTAACTACCGAACACAACACATGCTTCTTATCTTTTAATTCTGCTTTAATCCCACCTAAAACATCATTTACCTGGAACGGTTTTACTGCAAGGATAACAAAGTCAGCAAATTTTACTGCTTCTTTATTATCAGTGCTAACTAATACGCCTTGTTTTTCCAAAGCTTTAAGAGTGGCAATATTTCTTTTGGTAATAATAATATGTTCAGACTTGGTGA
>JBLMVP010000183.1:0-3842 GCA_050256755.1 Sphingobacteriales bacterium
AAATAATTTGTTCCCTGCCGTCTTTATTTAATTTGTATTTTTTTACTTTTCCTGCTGCGATATAAAAGATACCAGCGGGGTAGCCACCTTCCCTGAATAAGATTTCCCCTTTCTTATAAAATTGTTCTGATTTGTTGGCCATGAGTAATTTTAAATCATGCATTGGTAAACCTGTTAAAACAGATTCACTTTTAAAATCCCATTTATCAATTGGAAAAATGTCTTTGATGCTCATGTAAGCAACAAAATTACCCCTTTAAAAATTGATAAAACTCACTTTTTGCATTGACAAGGATTACCGCATGGCGTGGACAGGTAAAATAGCTTTGCCATATGAATATAGAAAAACCAGGCAAAAGAGATCTTTATTATACTAAAGACCATGAATGGATTGACTTCCAGGGTTCAGTAGCTTATACAGGTGTTTGCGGTTTTAAACTTATAGGGTTTAAAGAAATACAGGAAATCAATTTTTATGAGCCATCCGGTTTCAAAAAAAAGGGTGAAGTGATTGCTACTGTTAAATATAATGATTACCAGATTGAGGCACATATGCCGGTTGATGGAAACATAGTGCAGGTGAATGATACATTATTATCCGGGAATAAAAATATCCTGTTGAAACAACCGGAAAGCAATGGTTGGATTGCTTTGATTGTTCCCTCACAGCCTCATGAAAGAAAAGAGTTACAACTGCCAAAACAATACCAGCTGAATGGTAAAGATAAATATGACAAATAGGAGCCAATAAATATTTAAGCAGGAAATTATGCCTTTACTTGAAAAAAGAAAATATGCAGAAAAATGGTTTAGTACAGATGAGCAGTTTAATCAATTATATCCACCGGCCATTCAAATCCTGGCAAAAAGACACTGGACTCCTTTGAGTGTTGCGAGAAAAGCTGCAAATTTTTTAGCAGCAGAAAATAACGCAAGGATATTAGATATTGGGAGTGGGGCAGGTAAATTTTGCCTGGCTGCAGCTTACAGTAAACCAAACGCATTTTATTTTGGTGTTGAGCAAAGGGAAAGTTTAATAATTTATGCAGAAAGAGCAAAAGAAATACTTCGTCTTCAAAACGTTTCTTTTATTCATGGGAATTTTACTCAACTAAATTTTAAGCATTACGACCATTTCTATTTTTATAATTCTTTTTATGAAAATTTAGCCGGCACAGAAAAAATCGACGACAGCATTGATTATTCCTGTGAACTGTTCAATTATTACAATCACTATTTATATAAGCAATTAGAGCAAAAGCCGGCAGGTACAAGACTCGCCACTTTTCACAGCCTGGAAGATGAAGTGCCGGGGGATTTTCATATAGTGGGTACTGAATTTGATAACCTGTTAAAGTTTTGGATAAAAGTTTAAAAAATAAAATAGCAGTGATTTTAAATATGGGCTAAGCGGAATGACTCCTGAATTGAAGCAGGCTGAAGGATCCCCTGAATGCGAGAAAATTATAATACATATTATACAAAACAGCCTTACAAAAATTTTAATGATGAGGATATTATGCCATACCTGAAAAAACTGCCAGCCCGTTTTGCTGTTTTTTATAGTATTAACCCAAAAGAAAACCGGCAGCAAATGAAGGAAGTTGCTTTACCGCATTTCCTTCTGCTGTCATTATTCCCTTTAATGATTTTAAGGTATTTATTAAGATGGTTTTCTGCAAAACTTACAAGAAATAAAGCATTCTCATTTTGTCATAACAATATTATTTAACCGCAAATTCCTTTAATTATGACTTTGTCACTGGATGAATACCGAAATAAGTTAATAAATAAAATATTATTTGCCTGCTCACAGGAAGAAGTGCGGCGCTTTTGCCATGCAGCTATGAAAGGGTTAGAACAGCATAAGGTAAACGGGCATATTGCTACCCGTTTTGCGGACAAGATAATTAAGGAGTTGGAGCAATTCGATCCCGTAAACAAGAATGCGCAGCAATGGAGTAATATTAAAATGGCAAAGATTGAAATTAACCGTATTAAACAGCAAATAATTGCCACGGCAAATTAAACCGGTAGTTTTTCCTGAAATTGTTTATTAATAAAAGTTTGATATGGTTGCTGTAAAAAGTTTAGAAAATAAAACATGGTAAATGTATTAGGGTTTAAATATACTCTTTGCAGAAGCTAATTGTAAAAGCTTAATGAAGGAAAATTTTTCCAGTAGATGTTATACAGCTGATTGAAGAAATATTGGGAGTGATTATCAAATGGAGTGCTGAAACGAACAGCTGGTACTAATTAATCGGGTTAGAAAAACTTTGAATTTAGCCGGGAATAATGCTGCCGGTAAAATCATCAACCAGTGACCGTACAAAATCCCTTAATGAAACTTTTAAAACAATTGGGTAAGCTGGTATACTTTTTTTTAGCAGGTTTATTTATATAGTTTTGGTTTATTCAGGTTTTAAATGGGGGTGATTTTGAGCCGGGGTAGGGAGGTTTCCTTATTGACAGGTGAGCACGGCAACCAGCGGGATTCGCCGGTACCAGCGCTTCTTTTCCGAGCCAAAAATTAGTTATCCCAAAGCATAAAAATTTAGATGGGTTTACTTACCTTTGCGCCGCCAAAAGGAATAACCGTTATTGGGGTCCTGGTAAATGAGGCAGAGGGGCGTTTCTTATTTGGCAGTCTATGAGAGTCTAATCTTCACATATCAGCAATTTTTGGCCACAGGCCTTTACATTTTTCTGCTGATATTTTCCCGAACGTATAAGTGAGTGACACAACTAAAGCTGAACAAGGCTGTTCGGCCGGTCAACAAAAAAATAAAATCAAGACAAACAAGAAATCAAACAAAAAATAAACACAAACAACTATAGTCATGGCAGACTTAAAATTTCAGAGAAACTTTGGTATTGCGGCTCATATTGACGCCGGAAAAACAACTACAACCGAGCGTATCCTCCGTTACACCGGTATGATTCACAAAATAGGAGAGGTGCATGATGGCGCCGCTACTACTGACTGGATGGAACAGGAAAAAGAGAGAGGTATTACTATTACATCTGCAGCAGTAAGCTGTCAGTGGAATTTTCCTACTGTAAAAGGTACGGTAGATGCCAATACCAAAAAATATGCATTCAATATTATTGATACCCCGGGTCACGTGGATTTTACCGTAGAGGTAGAACGCAGTATGCGTGTACTGGATGGTTTGATTGCTTTGTTTAGTGCGGTAGATGGGGTAGAACCACAATCTGAAACTGTATGGCGCCAGGCTAACCGTTACAATGTACCACGTATTGGTTTTGTAAATAAAATGGACCGCAGCGGTGCCGATTTTTTAAATGTGGTGAAGCAGGTAAAAGAAATGCTGGGTTCCAAAGCTGTGCCCTTACAGTTACCAATAGGTGCAGAAGATGATTTTAAGGGTGTGGTGGATTTGATTAAGATGAAAGGTATTATCTGGCATATGGAAACAGAAGGAATGACTTTTGATGAAATAGAGATTCCTGCTGATATGCTGGAGGAAGCAAAAGAATGGAGAGCAAGTTTAGTGGAAGCTGTTGCCGAATATGATGATAAACTGATGGAGAAATTCTTTGATAATCCTGATAGCATCAGTGAAGATGAAATACATGAAGCCATCCGTAAAGCAACCATTGATTTAAGTATTGTGCCGATGATGTGTGGTTCATCTTTCAAAAATAAAGGAGTGCAAACTGCACTGGATGCAGTATGCCGTTACCTTCCTTCTCCAATGGATATTGAAGCGGTAAAAGGTATCAATCCGGATACTGGTTTGGAAGAAAGCCGTAAACCCGATGCAAAAGAACCATTTGCTGCACTGGCATTTAAAATCATGACGGATCCTTTTGTT
>JBLMVP010000184.1:0-2685 GCA_050256755.1 Sphingobacteriales bacterium
AAACGACCAATTAAAACCAATTGCAGTTTTTGCATTATATAAAATCAATGATACTGACATTGAAATTAAGAATATTGCAGTTTCTGAAAATTTACAAAGCAAAGGAATTGGAAGTTTTTTAATTGGGGAAATTAAAAGAATTGCAACTAAGGGTAATTATAAAAACATCATTGTGGGAACAGCTGATAGTGGTTACAGGCAAATCAATTTTTATGAAAGAAATGGTTTTTCAAAATATGACATTAAGAAAAACTTTTTCATTGAAAATTATTCAGAGCCAATAATTGAGAATGGAATTATGTTAAGAGATATGGTAATGCTAAAGATGAAACTTTAATAAAAGTGTTTACTATCATTAACCTGCCAATAATGTTTGCTTATGATGATATGTTGAATCCTTTTAACAATTTCCATTTATTCATCCACCAGTTATTCTTTTTCAAATTTTAATTACCTGCTATTTTACCTGGGAATACAACAGAAATCCAACAAGGCCAGGTATAATAAACTGACAACAATTTCAAAAGAAGATACTTCTAACGCCAATGCATTTGCAGGCACAACAAGCTGTTCTTAAAACACCGGATACTGTTTATTATTTATTAAACGGCGTCTCATTAATAAAATGGAATCCCCTGTTAATAAGCAGGAAATTATTCATGTCATATTTTTTTAGGGTTATGATCACACTGTCATCAAGTAATTTTCCTTTCAGTAATAATCCATCATTTCCAATAAATGAATATACCAGGTGTGATTTCTTAGAGGTATCCGTCCTGCTGTAAAATTCAATCTTACTTGTTAAGGTATCAGGCTTAAACACATAAGCTTTCATACTGTCATTCATCAATTGTATGGCTGTCCTTCCATAGTTACTTACAACCAGCTTTTGCCATCTTGAAGTATCAGTAGTGAGTGGTGGCAGGGTGTCATTATTTCTTACAAAGGTCTGCACATTATAAATGCCGTATAATGGCTGTTTTGGAGCATTGTCGCCATACTTTGATAAGTTGCTCACAGTGGAGGAAATGCCCTGGTACAAAACAAAAACGATAAGTATATATTTAAAGGCAGCAATTGAATTACTGATCCATTTCTTACGAAATTGGGGAACATGCATCCTTTCAGGTTCAGTATAACGGTTAAGAATAAAGAAATTTGCCAGTCGTTTCCAGTCCTGCAGCATCAGGAACAATGACATTATTACCAATGCGGTTGATATCAATTTTACACATACATCAAAACTGTAATTGACTGCCATTATATTGCCCGCCACCACCAGTGAAAGCACAGCGCCAAGACGGGTTGTACGCCTGAACACTAAAAGTAAGCCGCATAATACTTCGGCAGTTCCTGTAAAATAGTTGTAGCCGGTGGAGTAACCAAAGAACGACCAGGCAAGATGCATCGGTGATGAATTACCATAAGGCTCCAGTAAACCAATGGGACTGGGGAAGGGAAATTGCAGTTTGAATATTTTATAAAATCCATAGCTAAACATAGTAAAGGCCACATAATAACGTACAATTGTGGTCAACCAGTAGTAAAGTGTATTGTAACTTTTACGTCTGTGGTCTATCAATGTCCATATTATACAACCAAAAATGGACAATGAAGTTAATAACAACAATATAAGGTAATCGTAAGTAGTATCGCCACTTCCAGTGAAAGGATGAATAACGTCATAAGACAGGTGAAGGACATGTTTGCCGATCCACCGGATAAGATTATGAAACGGTACAATGTAAATTCCGTAGACTTTGTCAAAATAAGGAAGTACGCCATTCGGGTTAAAGAATATGTACAAAACAAAGAAGAGGAAACCAAAGCGCAGCAGTATTTTTTTTATAAAACTCCAGGGCATAGATGCAGAAATAACTTGTTCCATATTATGATTTAAGGTGAATAGATCCATTTAAAAGCAGCACCACTCCCCTGTGTTCCGCTGCCAACTCACAAAGTCTTTGTGAGTACCGGCGGAGAAGAATTAGTCCTTCCTTCAATTTTATTTTACTTTTTCCTGTTTTATGATGCTAATTCTCACTGGCTTTTTTTATTTGCCCTTATCTCTTCATTGGCAATCTTAATTATTACAGCTGAACATGTTTCAATATCTTCTTTGGTTGTCATCCATGAGGATACACTGATTCTCATGGCCGTTATCCCTTTCCATACTGTACCTCCACACCAGCAGGTTCCGTCATCCTGTATCTTTTTGATGATATTATTGGTGAGGTCTGCATCACCAAAAGAAACAAGTACCTGGTTAAGTGTTACATCATTCAAAATGCGGAACCCGGCATTTTTTAAGTTTGCAGCAAACAGTTCAGCATAGACGCAGCAGCGTTCAATCAGATCAATTACTCCTTTTCGTCCTATTGAAGATAATGCAGCCCATGTTTCAATTCCTCTCGCCCGTCTTGACATTTCAGGTGTATAATAATAAGGTTCCGGTTCAATTGAATCGGGTAAATAAGCGGCGCTAACCGAAAGCGCATTCTGAAGCATTTCCGGTTCTTTACAAATTACCAGGCCACTGTCATACGGTACATTCAACCATTTGTGCAGGTCTATCGCCCATGAATCTGCGAGTTCGCATCCCTCTGCCAGGTGAGATTTGACCGGTGAAACCCTGGCCCACAAACCAAATGCGCCATCTATGTGTACCCAGGCACCTTTTTCTTT
>JBLMVP010000185.1:0-21447 GCA_050256755.1 Sphingobacteriales bacterium
ATACCTCGGAGATAGCTGGGGCGTCCTGTTTTCACATCCTGCCGATTATACGCCTGTTTGTACAACAGAACTTGGCAGGACAGCTTTATTGAAAGAAGAATTTGCCAAACGTAATGTAAAAGTGCTGGCTGTTAGCGTTGACCCGATTGATAAACATTTTATCTGGAGAAAGGATATTAACGAAACACAGCATTGTACAGTTGATTTTCCTATTATAGCCGACCCGAACAGGACCGTTGCTGATTTATATGATATGATTCATCCCAATGCATCCGAAACCTCTACGGTTCGTTCCCTGTTCATTATTGGCCCGGATAAAAAAGTTAAACTGATGATTACTTATCCTGCCAGCACCGGACGTAATTTTTATGAAGTGCTTCGTGTAATAGATTCATTACAGCTAACTGCTAATTACAGCGTAGCCACACCCGCCGACTGGAAGAATGGCGAAAATGTAATCGTGGTTACGTCAGTAAGCACAGAAGATGCAATAAAGAAATTTCCAAAAGGAGTGGAGGTAATAAAGCCTTACCTGCGTTACACACCACAGCCTGATTTAAATTAATAGAAATACTTAAAATTAATAAAGCCGTTTCACTCAAATGAGGCGGCTTTATTTTTTCCATTTTCTTAATTGGTTAAGCAGTGCCCTTAAATCTTTGGGGGGTTCAGCAGTTAGTACAATTTCTCTCCCATCAATATCTTTAAATGACAATTGATAAGAATGCAGTGCCAGCCTGTTTAATAATGGCCTTTCTTCTTCTTCTTTAATGGAAAGATTAAATTTTTTCTTAAAAGAAGAAAGCAGGACTGGTTTTCCATCTCCATAGGTCTCGTCACAAACAATAGGATTTCCCAAATGCTGCATATGTACCCGTATCTGGTGAGTCCGTCCGGTATGAATTTGAAATTTTACCCAACTGTACAAACCAAACTCTTCCAGCACTTCATAATCAGTGATAGATGATTTTCCTTTGCGGTGAACAACCATTTTCCCTTTGACAAACGGGTGTTCTGCAATAGAAGCTTCAATAGTTCCGGATTTATTTGTCAAAATTCCATTCACCAGTCCGGTATAAAATTTTTGTACTTCCCTGTTTTCAAACAATTGTGATAAATATTTATGCAGGGATTCATTTTTGGCAAATACAATTACACCACTGGTATCACGATCCAAACGATGCACAACAAAAATATTTCCGTATTTGGCTTTCAGAATTTGTTTGAGTGAGATTTCTTTTTGTTCACGGTCAGGTACAGTTAGCAAACCTGCGGGTTTATTAATAGCAACAAAATTGTCATTCTCAAAAATGATGTCTAATTTTTCTTTGCTCACGGATTTTATTTTTTATCATCAGGCTTTTTAGTGAAAGAAGCGTTCATGAATTTTAATAAACGAATTTCTTTTTCATTGAGGAAACGCCATTTGCCTCTATCAACATTTTTCTTGGTAAGATTGGCATACATCACCCGGTCGAGGTTACGCACATCATAACCTAAATGTTCAAAGATGCGGCGGACGATGCGGTTGCGGCCGCTGTGTATTTCAATACCAATGATACTTTTATCTTTTGCATCAGCATAGGCTAACGAATCCGGAGCAATAAATCCATCTTCAAGATTGATGCCCGCTATTAATTTATCAAAATCTTTTTTCAGCAAAGGTTTATCTAAACGTACTTCATAAATCTTTTTTATCATGAAGCTGGGATGAGATAATTTTTGAGTCAGTTCCCCATCATTGGTTAAGAGTAATACACCGGTAGTATTCCGGTCTAATCTTCCCACTGGATATACTCTTTCCGGAGTTGCGTTTTTTACAATATCTATTACTGTTTTTCTTCCCTGGGGGTCGGAGGTGGAAGTAATAAAATCTTTAGGTTTATTGAGTAAGATGTATACTAAGTTTTTCTGCAAATGAATTTTTTTCCCATTCACTTTTATATCTTCTGTACCGGTTACTTTAAAGCCTGGTTCAGTTATTGGTTTGCCATTTACCAATACCTTTCCTGCTTTTACCCATTCAGCAGCTTCCCTGCGGGCACATACACCACAATGCGCCAGGTATTTGTTGAGTGGCATTTGCTCTGTTGTTTCTTTGCGGGTAATAACAGGTTGTTTAATATTTCTGGCTTTGTAACTCTGATTATTATCTGCCGGCTGTTGTTTGTCTTCCGTACTCCGTTGCCTTAATTCAGACTTCTGTAGTCTCACCTCTGCCTTTTTCTTTTCGAAATACTCCGCCCTTTCTTTTTTAAATTTTCGTTTTTCCTGTTTTAGCTTTTCTTTCTTTTTTGCCCCGGCAACTTTGGGGTTAATAAATTTTTGAAAGCCTTGTTTGCTCATGTGTAAGTAGTTTGCTGTTTTACAACAGTAGTGATGAATGCAGCGAAGGTAAACGAAAAATGGCGAATCAGTATCGATTCGCCATTGGTGGTATAATGAGGGAGTTTTATAGGGGCAATTATTTTTCTTTTCTTTTTCCATTCTTTTTTAAACTTTTCATTTTTTCCTGCTGCTCTGCAGTCAGCACATTTTTAAATTGCTCTTCATGTTGTGCTTTTAAAGCTTTTAATTGTTCTGCCTTTTTTGTTCTGTCCAGTGATTCGTTGTTTTTAATGGCACTCAGTTTTGAGTGAAAGTCTTCATTTATTTTTTTGATTTTGCCAGACTGCTCTTCTGTTAAACCCAAATCGTTTTTCATTTTTTCAAAACGTTTTTCCTGCATTTGCTTTTCTTTTTCTTTTCGCTCTGTTTTGAAGGCTTCTAATTTTGCTTTTTGTTCACTGGTTAACACGGCATCCATTTGGGTCTTATGTTCTTTCATCAGTGCTGTTTTTCTGTCCCGTTGTTCTTTAACGGTAATATTCTCCCGGCTATTCAACTCCTGCATTTTTTTCCGGAACTCCTCATTAATAGATTTCATTTTTTGCTTTTGTGCATCACTTAAATCAAGCTGTTTCATCTGCATCATTTTATCTTCTCCCCAACCGTTTTTATGTTGACCCATTTTATGATGTTCGGGGTGATGCTGTGCGATGGCGGCTGTTGCTGTTACAGTAATGAACAGTAAACCGGTAATTATTTTTTTCATTGTTATTGTTTTTTGTACCTCCTGTAGACTAAAACAAAAGGGCAGCGTTTAAAACCTGCCCCTAAAAAATTATGGATGGAAAGAATCCGGTATTAATGGATACCTTCCTTATTCCCCAACTGTCTGTGGCCGGTTTCAATATTTCTTTATTTCCTCCACTCCTTTGAAAATAAATGATTCATTCGGGGTGTACAGATAGGCAATAGATCCGCAGAGGGCACTAAACAGGTAAAGCAATCATCCTTCGTTCATCCTTCGTTCATCCTTCGTTTATAAAGTCAAAATAAAGCAGGCCCAAGCCATGGATAAAGTATGAATAATGCAGGAATAAAGCAGGGGTGAAACAGGTATATCCCGGTATACGGGAAATGGCTATATCGCTGTTAATTTTGTTTAATGGATGCCTTCCTTATTGGCTAACTGCCCGCAGGCAGCATCAATATCTTTACCACGGCTGCGGCGAAGTCTTGCATTCACCCTGTTCTTTTCCAAATGTCTCATAAAAGCTTCCACTGTTTCTTCTTCTGGTTTGGCAAAGCTTGCCCTGTCTATAGGATTGTATTCAATGATATTAATTAAGTCAGCCGGAACCTGCCGGTAAATCTTTATCAGTTCATCTGCATCCTTAATGGAATCATTAAAATCTTTGAAAAGGATATATTCGAAAGTAATTTCGTTTTCTGTTTGTTTGTAGAAATAATTTAGTGCCTCAATCAGCGATTTAATATCATTGGTATCGTTGATAGGCATAATCTCATGTCTTTTCTTATCATTGGCGGCATGAAGTGATAAAGCTAATTTGAACCGCACCTTATCATCACCCAACTGTTTTATCTGTTTGGCAACACCTGCAGTAGAAACTGTAATTCTCCTGGCACTCATACCCAACCCTTCTGGTGAAGTAATTTTATCGATTGCTTTTAAAACATTTTTATAATTAAGCAGGGGTTCTCCCATACCCATAAAAACAATGTTGGATAATTTCTTTCCGTACACTCTTTCGCATTGCTCGTTAATCAGCACCACTTCATCATAAATTTCATCAAAGTCTAAATTTCTTTTTCTGTCCATATAACCCGTAGCACAGAACTTGCAGCTGAGTGAACATCCAATTTGGGAAGACACACAGGCCGTTTTTCTTTCCTCGGTGGGAATGAGAACACCTTCAACCAAATGACCATCAAATGTTTTAAATCTTGACTTTACGGTTCCATCGGCAGAATATTGAGTGGCATCCACTTTTAAAGCGGGAAAAGAAAAGTTTTCGGCAAGTTTAGCTCTTAATTCTTTACTCAGGTTGGTCATATCCTCAAAACTATGAGCATGTTTTTGCCATAGCCATTCATGCACCTGTTTGGTGCGGAATTTCTTCTCCCCAATATTTTCAAAATACTGCTCCAGCTCCGCCAGGCTTAACTCCCGTATGTTTTTCTTTGCTGTTTTCAACATGGCGCAAAGATACCCCTAAGCTCTTAAAGGGGGAATAATTTTTAGACTTACAGAGGTTGTTTATCTTGCAGCGGTTTTAAATATGACGTTTATAAGTAAGAATAAAAAGTATGAAAACAGTTTATGTAATTGACGCGGTTAGAACACCTATTGGAAGATATGGCGGTGCATTAAGCACGGTACGTCCGGATGATATGCTGGCACATGTTATAAAAGCATTGCTTCAGCGAAATAGCTCTATTGATGTGAATGCTATTGAAGATGTAATTGCCGGTGATGCCAACCAGGCAGGAGAAGATAACCGTAATGTGGCACGTATGGCAGCTTTGCTGGCAGGTTTGCCGGTTACCGTTGCCGGCAATACAGTCAACCGTTTATGTGCAAGTGGATTGCAGGCAATAATGGATGCGGCAAGGGCCATCATGTGCAATGAAGGCGAACTGTATATTGCCGGTGGTGTGGAAAGCATGACAAGGGCGCCTTTTGTAATACCAAAAGCAACGGGTGTATTTCAGCGTACGAATGAAATGTTTGATACAACAATCGGATGGCGGTTGGTAAATAAAAAACTTACCGAAAAATATCATCCTTATTCCATGGGAGAAACTGCTGAGAATGTAGCTAAACAATGGAATATACCGAGAGAAGAACAGGATGCATTTGCTTTGTCATCCCAGCAAAAATATTTTGCAGCATTAGATGCAGGTAAATGGAAGGATGAAATTGTTGCAGTAGAAATTACACCCAATAAAGAAGAAAAAGTTATTTTTTCGATTGATGAACCTCCGCGTCAGACATCAAAAGAAAAATTAGCCGGATTAAAGCCGGCCTTTGCTAAAGATGGGAGTGTAACAGCAGGTAACTCATCCGGTATCAATGATGGAGCGGCAGCAATGTTACTGGCAAGCGAAGAAGCAGTAAAAAAATATGATTTAAAACCAATTGCTAAAATTGTATCTATGGCTGTTGCCGGTGTTGACCCCTCTATTATGGGTATTGGCCCTGTACCGGCATCACAAAAAGCAATGCAAAGAGCAGGGTTAACAGTGAATGATTTGGATTTGATTGAATTGAATGAAGCATTTGCTTCTCAGTCTTTGGCCTGCATTAGCGATTTAAAATTAGACAGCAGCAAAGTAAATGTAAATGGCGGTTCTATTGCTATTGGTCATCCCCTTGGATGCAGTGGTGTAAGAATATCCACCACACTTTTGCATGAAATGAAAAGGCGAAATGCCAAATATGGATTAGCCACCATGTGTGTGGGAGTGGGGCAGGGTGCTGCAGTTATTTATGAAGGAATTTAAAATGGATAATTCAATAACTCAGTTAAACTGATAGTTTGTTGTCCGCCGCCTGAAAGGTTTTTTACATTACAATTACCTGCTTCTAATTCTTTGTCGCCAATGATGACAGCGTAAGGAATGCTTTTCTTTTCTGCGTATTTAAACTGCTTATCAAACTTGGCACTTTCATAATAGAGTTCACAACGAATATCCCGGTTACGCAGTTGCTGCATCAGTTCAAATGCTTTTTTACTTTCAGCTTCACCCAAATTAAAAAACAAGACCTGTGTACCTATATGTACATCGGAAGGAAATAATTTTAATTCTTCCATTACATCATAAATCCGGTCCACACCAAATGAAATACCAACACCGGGAATATTAGGCACACCAAACAATCCTGTTAAATCATCATAACGGCCACCGCCGCCAATGCTGCCCATATGTACATTGTTTGCTTTTACTTCGAAGATAATTCCGGTGTAATAATTGAGGCCACGGGCTAAAGTGAAATCAATCGTGAGCGGTGAGTGGTAAGATGTGAGATATTCCATTTCTTCAATTCCTTTTTTTCCGCTTTCTGTGTGACCAACTAATGCTGAAATATGCGTTAATTTATTTTTGTTTGTTCCACTAATACTCAAATAGTCTTCAATAATCTTTATTTGCCAGTCATTTAATCCCCTTTGTACTAATTCTTCTTTTACTTTCTCCAATCCAATTTTATCCAGCTTATCAATAGCAATGGTGATATCGATCATTTTATCGGCGCCGCCGCATACTTCTGCTAAAGCCGTTAATATTTTCCGGCTGTTGATTTTTATTTCAACTCCTATTCCCAGTTTTTTAAAAACAGTTGCATAAATATTGGCTAACTCTACTTCATTGAGTAAAGAAGTGCTTCCTACCACATCAGCATCGCATTGATAAAACTCACGGTATCGTCCTTTCTGCGGACGGTCGGCCCGCCATACCGGCTGCATCTGGTAACGTTTAAATGGAAAAGTAAGTTTGCCATGATTCATTGCCACATATCTGGCAAACGGAATGGTTAAATCATATTTCAAGGCTC
The DNA here is from genome assembly GCA_050256755.1 of Sphingobacteriales bacterium. Taxonomy (GTDB): domain Bacteria; phylum Bacteroidota; class Bacteroidia; order Chitinophagales; family Chitinophagaceae; genus AWTP1-9. The sequence goes on from JBLMVP010000185.1 coordinate 6,902, forward strand.
TTTCTGTAAGATTGGAATCATTTTTCCCATTCAATACATTTTCAAAAGCCAGTTTTGATTTTTCAATATTCTTTGGGTCATTTAAACCGTTATTAAGAATTTTAAAAATAAGTTTATCGCCTTCCTCTCCATACTTACCCATCAAAGTTTCTAAATTTTCCATCGCTGGTGTTTCCAATGGCTCATAACCATATAACTCAAATACATTTTTGATTGTTTGAAAAATGTATTGTCTCTTTCTCACCACCTCTGCTGAAAAATCTCTTGTTCCCTGCGGTATGCTTACATTAACTTTTGCCATTCAAAAAAATAATTAGCTCAATTTAATCAATAAGTTCTTTTAGTAATTACTGCCTGCTGTTTTTCTACAATCTTTTCGCAGGCATCGCTTAACAGTTTAAATACTTCGTGATAACCCGGTTCTGTTCCAAACCACGGGTCAGGGACAGCACGGTTTTGTCCCGGGTGTAATTCATTCAGCAATAAATCAATTTTATCTTCTTTCCACAGGTTGCCGCCTATTCTTTTTACATCATTATAATTACTGCTGTCCATCACATATATAAAATCAAACTGTTCAAAATCTTCTTTACGAAATTGCCTTGCTCTCTGATTGCTGATATCAATACCATTCAGCTTCGCTACTTTCTGACTTAATTGATGCGGAGGCTCACCAATATGATAAGCACCCGTACCTGCACTTTCCACACTCCAGTGCAAACCTGCCTGCCATGCTTTATGTTGTAGTATTCCTTCTGCCAGCGGGCTTCTGCAAATATTGCCCAGGCATACCATCAAAATCTTCATGGCGCAAAAGTAATGTATAAAAGCTATTTGCTGCAAGCCATCCGCTATCCCATTGACATGTATTATGCAGCGGATGGCGGTCAACGTTATGGAATTAATGAACCTTATGCATCTGTATAAAAAAACCTGCAACCATGATTACCCAGGACATTCTTAAAGCCGATGTATTAGACATTGTATTTGACAACCGCAACAAAGCCTATGGAGCTTACACGTTACGCAAGTACTATAACAGAACATTGGTAAATGCATTAGGTATGATGCTGGCATTAGTGGGCACTATCTGTCTTCTTTCATTTCGGTTTGGTAAAAAACCGAATGAAGTGATAAGAAAAGATGAAGGCCCTGTTATTTGAACGAACGTTAATTTAACTCCACATGAAACAAAAAAACCTGAAGAACCGATGCAGCAAAAAGAAACAAAACCGCAAAAAAATTTTGAGACAATTAAAAACACTATTTATCAAATTGATAAAAATCAGAATGTAAATAAATATAATGAAGTACATAACCAGTCAGAGTTAGATAATAAGGCGACTGGTAAAGAAAATACCAGTGGGGAGTCCGGTGGGCAAGATTATCCCAATAAAAATAATACAAGTCAGGTGGGTAACAATACAGGTACCTCATCCGAAGAAGTTGATTATAAAACACCGCTTGAAACACCTGACGTAAGCCCTTCTTTCCCTGGAGGTATGGAAGCGTTACAAAATTTCTTACGTAAACACCTCCGTACACCCGATGAATTAGAAGCCGGGCAACGAGCTTCAGTAAAAGTGAAGTTTATTGTTGGGTATGAAGGTGAAATTTATGGGTATGAAGTAGTACAAACTGGCGGAGATGCTTTTGATGCAGAAGTGATAAGGGTCTTAAAGAAAATGCCCAAATGGATACCTGGTATTTATAAAGGACAAAATGTATCGGTATACTACGTAATTCCTGTTAAGTTTGAGGCAATTGAAGAATAATTTTCCCTAACTTGCCCAACCCAGGTATATGGTATTTTAATATGAGTAATTTAGATCAAAACAGGGAACAAAGACATCAGCAATACAACAAAATGCGCTCATGGTTTGATTATGCCATGGGCGTCATTATTATCATCGGGGGCTTACTGATTTTTTTTCATAAATATTTTTTTCAGGATTTCGAATTTAAGGAGCCCCTGATTGCCAATGTTTTTGGTGGTCTCTGTCTTATCTACGGACTTTGGCGCATTTACAGGGGTTATAATAAAAGATAAGAGATAATCAATAAAATAAAGGAATGGGCATTTTAACGATTTTTTTTGGAAAACCACCGTACCTATACCTGATAGTTTCCGTCTTGGTTATAACTGTAAATGGGTGTAAAACAAAAAGAATAGGTAATATACCCACTTATACAGATAAAAAAGGAGCGATTAAGATTAGCGTGGATGAATCATTTAAACCTGTTATTGATGAACAGGTGAAGGTCTTTGAAAATGCAAACCCCGAAGCAAAAATTACTGTAGAATATAAGCCGGAAGCGGATTGTTTTAAGGATTTGGATAGCGCATCCACCAGGATGATTATTGTTACAAGAGAGCCGGATTCTCTTGAAATGGAATATTACCAGGATAAATTAAAATACAAACCCACTTATGGCCTGCTGGCAAGAGATGCCATTGCTGTTGTGGTCAACCGTAATAATCCCGATTCACTTTTTACAGTGGATGAATTGAGGCAATTGCTGGATGGTACATCACCCAAACCTTACCAAATAGTTTTTGATGGGTTAAAAGCAACCAGTACAGTACGTTTTGCTTTGGATTCCATCTTAAAAGGAAAAAAATTTGATACCAGCCGTGTGAGGGCAGTGGAAAACAGTCATGAAGTATTAAATTATGTTGCAGGAAATCCCAATGCCATTGGATTTGTGGGAATAAGCTGGATTGGTAACCGGGAGGATATTGACCAGGTAAAAATGCTGGAAAAAGTGAATATAGCTTTGATAAAATGTGAGGATTGTTTAAAAGAAGAAAGCAATTATTATTTAAAGCCTTCACAGCGTTATATCCTCTCCAAACAATATCCTTTGACAAGGGGCCTGCATTATATAGTTAAAGAAAATTACCCGGGCCTCGGCAGGGGTTTTGCAGAATTTATGTGGCAGGAAAAGGGGCAATTAATTTTTAAAAGAGCTTATCTTGCTCCCACACATTTGCCTTTTATGATTAGGAAAACAAAAATTAATAAATAAATTTACCGTTCTGAATTATTTATAAACAACACAACACACATGAAAAGGAAAGTCAGTCTGATAGCAGCCATTTTATTAACCGGAAGATTACTTTTCGCCCAGTCTGTGGATGAAGGGAAAAGGTTTATCTACTATGAACGCTATAAAAGTGCTAAGGATGTGCTGGAAAAAATAGTGGCTGCAGACCCCGCAAATGCTGATGCTGCCTATTATTTGGGCCAGGCTTATATTGGACTGGAAGATATAGCTGGTGCAAAAGCTGTGTACCAGAAAGCATTATCCACTAATCCGGGTTCTGCTCTGCTACATGTGGGTTTGGGGCATGTGAATTATTTTGAGAACAAGCCTAATGAGGCTAAAGGCGAATTTGAAGGAGCTCTTAATATGACTAAGAGCAAGGATGTAACCGTATTGAATGCCATCGCCCATGCTACTGCAGATACAAAAAATGGCGACTTTAATTATGGTGTGGAAAAAGCGAAAATGGCTATTGAGTTAGCTAAGAAAAAAGTGGATGCTGATTATTATGTAAATCTTGGAGATAATTACCGTGCATTAATACAGGGTGGTGATGCTAAACAGGCTTTTGATGCTGCATTATCTGTAAATCCAAAATATGCTGAAGCCAAATATAAAGCAGGAAAGATTTATGAAACGCAAAATAATAAAGATGCTTTTCTTCCATTGTATGAAGAAGCAGTCTCGGTTGATCCCAACTATTCTCCTGCATGGAAAGCCTTATATGTTTATTACTATTTCCGTGATGTAAGCAAAGCAGAATCTTATTTTGAAAAATATGTTCAAACTGCTGACCAGGACGAACGCCTGGAATACGACCGTATCGATTTAAAATACGCCCAGGAAAAATATGATGATGCTATTGCCGGAGCAAACGCCTTAGCTTCGAAACTGGGGGCAAATACTAAAGCAAGATTATACCGGTTGCTTGGTTATAGTTTTATGAAGAAAAATGATTACGCTACTGCCAAATCAAACTTCTTGATCTTTCTTCAGAAAGCCAAGCCGGATGAAATAACATCCAGGAACTATGCTGATATAGCTAAAACAATTGCTGGTTTACCCGGAAGTGAAAAAGAGGCTTTTACCTACTTTCAAAAAGCAATTGAAACAGACACACTGCCAAAGACAAAAAGTGATTTGGCAAAAATGAGTGCAGATTTAGCAAAGAAGTTGGGTGATATACCATTACAAATTGAATGGATGACCAAATCATATAACCTTGCTAAAAATCCATCTAATGTTGATTTGTATAATTTAGGAAGAACTTATCTTGATGCCGGCTTTTACACCACTGCCGACAGTATTGGTAATGTTTATGCTCAAAAATATCCCACTCATACTTATGGCTATTACCTGAGGGCATTGGCAAATTGGAAAATCGATACCACCATGCAAATGGGTTCAGCAAACCCTTACTTTGATAAATTGATTGAAGTAGGTGCGGCAGACTCCGTTAATAACAAATCTCAGTTGAAGTTGGCTTATCGTTACTTTGTTGGATACTATGCTACAGTTAAAAGGGATTATCCTACTGCAATAACTTTTTGTGATAAAATTTTAAGCCTTTTCCCTGGTGATGCAGATGCACAAAGTTTGAAAGATGCATTGGGTAAGCCAGCTAAGCCTGCTACTCCGGGAAAATCATCCAACAAAGGGAATACTTCTAAAACACCTTCGGCTGCCGGCAATAAACCATAACCTGCAGTAATTTGAATTAATTAAGAAATTAAAATAAATTTTTATAGATTGAATCCCCTGTATTAAAGGGGATTTTTGTTTTTATAATTTCTTGTTTTTCATTCCTCCTGCCTTATTTTTGCTGCTCAGCAATACAATCGACTGATGGAATTTTTTTTATTGCAGGTCAACCCTGCTTCTGCTGCTGAAAATCTCAATACCTCCACCAATTATTTCCCTATAGGAATACAGTTTGTGTTTGCCATTTTATTTGTGGCAGTAATGATTGCTTTAACGCATTGGCTGGGACCCAAACGTAAAACAGCGGATAAATTAGCCAATTTTGAAAGTGGTATTGAACAGGTGGGTAATGCCCGCCAGCCCATGGCGGTTAAATATTTTTTAGTAGCGATATTGTTTGTATTGTTTGATGTGGAGGTTATTTTCTTTTATCCGTATGCAGTAAATTTTAAAAGTCTTGGCTGGGCAGGATTTGGTGCAGTATTGATGTTTGTGGGATTCTTTCTGGCAGGATTTTTTTATATAATAAAAAAAGGGGCTTTGGATTGGGAAGACTGATGTGTTAATGTGCCGATATGAAGATTTGGAAATAAAACTTTTAAAGTAGTGAATTGTTCTTAATGAAGAATCTCCAAATTTTCAAATTGATTAATCTTCAAATTAGAAATTATGTCACGTCCGGTTCAATATAATATTACACCAATACCTGCTGACATGCGTAACAGCATTCAGTTGGCCGATATGCCTGAGGGCCATAGCGGAGAAGGGTTTTATGCTACGAAGTTTGAAAAGGTAGTTGGATTAGCCCGTGCTAATTCCATCTGGCCTTTGCCATTTGCCACTTCCTGTTGTGGTATTGAGTTTATGGCTACCATGGGTTCACATTATGATTTAGCAAGGTTTGGTAGTGAAAGGGTAGGGTTCTCCCCACGGCAGTGTGATTTACTAATGGTGATGGGAACTATCGCTAAAAAAATGGGCCCGGTTTTAAAACAGGTTTATGTTCAAATGGCCGAACCACGTTGGGTGATTGCTGTTGGAGCCTGTGCATCATCCGGTGGAATATTTGATACTTATAGTGTATTGCAGGGAATTGACCAGGTAATTCCGGTGGATGTTTATGTGCCCGGCTGTCCTCCAAGACCCGAAGCAATCATTGATGGAGTAATGCGGATACAGGATTTAGTACATAATGAAAGTCTGCGAAGAAGAAATAGTGACCATTATAAAGCGTTGTTAGAAAGTTACGGAATTCAATAATTTGGAAATTTGGCGATGTGCAAATGTGATAATGATTAAAAAGTCGAAATTCATTTTCAAATCTCCAAATCTTCGAATCTTCAAATTAAAATGGGTTTGACAAACGAAACAATAAAGAATAAGTTGATAGAAAAATTTGGTGAGCAGCTTACCAATTTTACTGAGCCCTATGGTATGCTCACTTTTGAAGCACCGAAAGAATTAAATCTTAAAGTGCTCCAGTTTTTATATGAAGACGCTGAACTGCGTTTTCAATTTTTAACCGATTTGCAGGCGGTTCATTATCCACATGATAAAGGAAGGGAACTCGCAGTTGTTTATCACCTGCATAACCTGGCCGATAATATTCGCATTCGTTTTAAAGTATTTACTGATATTCAGCAGCCGGATGTTTTTACAGCAACCCAGCTATATGCATCAGCTAACTGGATGGAAAGAGAAACTTATGATTTCTTTGGGGTAAACTTTGTTGGTCATCCTGATTTAAGAAGAATACTGAATGTAGATGAAATGGATTATTTCCCGATGCGGAAAGAATTTCCACTGGAAGATCAGACAAGAGTAGATAAAGATGATGAGATGTTTGGCAGAGGGGGAACGAATTAGTTGATTTGGAGATTTGGCAAAGTGCGATGAATTAAAAAAGTTGCGCAGAGCTTTGGAATTACAAGAGTGCGACGCAACAATAGTTAAATAGTAAAAAGAAAGTTGACTAAATAATAATTACAATAAACCAACAACAGGGCATTAATGTCTGACGTACTGCATCAACATATAAAGTTACCGGAAGGCTCTATTGAAAAGCAAACGACCACGTTGAATTTAGGCCCTACACATCCGGCTACACACGGGGTATTCCAAAATATTTTGGAACTGGATGGTGAAAGAATTGTGTCTGCTGAACCAACTGTAGGTTACATTCACCGGGCATTTGAAAAAATAGCGGAACGCCGTCCTCTATACCAAATTACTCCACTTACAGACAGGTTAAATTATTGTTCTTCTCCCATCAACAATATGGGCTGGCACCTGACTTGTGAAAAATTATTAAATGTAAAAACACCCAAGAGGGTAGATTATCTCCGTATCATCATTATGGAACTGGCCCGCATCAGCGACCATTTGATCTGTAATTCCATTGTGGGTGTTGATACAGGAGCCTACACAGGTTTCCTGTATGTAATGCAATACCGTGAATTAATTTATGAAATATATGAAGAAATATGTGGTTCCCGTCTTACAACTAATATTGGGCGTATTGGTGGTTTTGAACGCAATTTCACAAATACAGCATTTGAGAAACTCGAAAAATTCTTAAAGGAATATCCAAAAGTGCTAAAGGAGTTTGAAAATCTCTTTACCCGCAACCGTATTTTTATGGAACGCACTATTGCCTGCGGCCCTATCAGTGCAGAAAGGGCATTAAATTATGGATTCACCGGCCCTAATCTTCGTGCGGCTGGTGTGGATTATGACGTAAGGGTTCATACACCATATTCATCATATGAAGATTTTCAATTTGAAATTCCCGTGGGCACAACTGGAGATTGTTACGACCGATTCTTTGTTCGTAACCAGGAAATGTATCAATCTTTAAGTATTATTGAACAGGCTTATAAAAAAGTGCAGGAGTTTAAAGGGGCAGAGGCTGAAATATTTCATGCGGATGTACCTGAATATTATTTGCCCGAGAAAGAAGATGTGTATACCAAGATGGAAGCATTGATCTGGCATTTCAAAATCATAATGGGCGAAACTGATATTCCAAAAGGTGAAGTATATCAAAGTGTAGAAGGTGGTAATGGTGAACTGGGATTTTATTTAATCAGCGATGGCGGACGTACACCTTATCGTTTGCATTTCCGTCGCCCCTGTTTTGTGTATTACCAGGCATATCCTGAAATTATAAAAGGAGCCATGCTGAGTGATGCTATTGTTACGATGAGTAGTTTGAATTTGATTGCGGGAGAGATGGATGCTTAAGGCCTCTTGTCTCCCTAAAGGGGAAACTTAGTTAGTTACTAATTAAGTAATTGCAAAGTGACTTTAATATGGTGAGTAAGGAGATAAAGAAGTTGTGGTAGAACAAAAAATTTGGATTTGTGATGCAGCACCGTCCTTCTCATCAAGGAGAAGGAAAGAGGAGGAGGGAAAGAACAATATTAAATAGAAACAAACTAAAATAAATGTCAGTTCAGTTTAGCGATAAAAAATTAGCCGAAGTAAAAGAAATCATGGCACGTTATCCCGAAGGGAAACAAAAGAGTGCGGTGATTCCTGTATTGCATCTGGCACAGGAAGAATTTGGCGGCTGGTTAAGCAGCGAAGCAATGGACTATGTAGCTTCTTTATTAAGTATTGAACCAATTGAAGTATATGAAGTGGCTACGTTTTACAGCATGTATAATTTAAAACCGGTAGGTAAATATTTGTTTGAAGTTTGTCAAACGGGTCCATGCATGATAAATGGAAGCGATAATATTATTGCGTACATCTATGAAAAGCTGGGTATTAAACCGGGACAAACATCAGCTGACGGAATGTTTACTTTAAAGACAGTTGAATGTTTAGGAGCCTGTGGTTATGCGCCGATGATGCAGTTGGGAAAATTTTATAAAGAGCATTTAACAAAAGAAAAAGTAGATGCCATTATTGAGGAGTGCAGGAAAAATGCAATAGCAAACAATTAAAGAATCTAACGGAAGATAATTAGATGGCTAGAAAATTATTATTAGAAAAAGCACATGTAGAAAATATCCGACTGTACGATGTGTACAGGAGAGAGGGCGGTTATCGTAGTGTGGAGAAAGCTTTGAAAACAATGAGTCCCGACCAGGTAACAGAGGAAGTAAAGAAAAGTGGTTTGCGTGGTCGTGGAGGTGCGGGTTTTCCTGCCGGTATGAAATGGAGCTTTCTTGCTAAACCTGAAGGTGTTCCCCGTTACCTGGTATGTAATGCCGATGAAAGTGAACCGGGTACTTTTAAAGACAGGTATTTAATGGAATTTATTCCTCACCTGTTGATTGAAGGATTGATTGTATCATCTTATGCATTGGGCAGCAACAGAACTTACATTTATATCCGTGGTGAATATGCATGGATCGTAGATATACTTGAACAGGCTATTGCTGAAGCAAAAAACAATGGCTGGCTCGGTAAAAATATTTTAGGAACCGGTTTTGACTGTGAGATTTATATTCAGCGTGGTGCCGGTGCTTATATCTGCGGAGAAGAAACGGCCTTGTTGGAATCACTGGAAGGCAAAAGAGGTAATCCAAGACTAAAACCTCCTTTTCCTGCTGTAAAAGGTTTGTATGGTTGTCCAACTGTTGTTAATAATGTAGAAACATTAGCGGCAGTTGTTCCAATCGTCAATGATGGTGGTGATGAATATGCAAAGATTGGTGTAGGCCGTTCAACAGGAACCAAATTAATTTCTGCCTGTGGTAATATTAATAAACCTGGAGTATATGAAATTGATATGACCATCAGTGTAGAAGAATTTATTTACAGCGATGAATATTGTGGTGGTATTGCCAATGGTAAAAAATTAAAGGCCTGTATCCCCGGTGGTTCATCAGTACCCATACTTCCGGCTAATCTTTTATTAAAGACGGCAAAAGGTGAAACACGTTTGATGAACTATGAAAGTTTAAGTGATGGGGGTTTTGCCACGGGAACTATGATGGGTAGTGGTGGATTTATTGTGTTGGATGAAGATCAGTGTGTGGTGAAAAATACTTATACATTAGCAAGATTTTACCGTCATGAAAGTTGCGGGCAATGTTCACCTTGCCGTGAAGGTACCGGGTGGATGGAAAAGATATTACTGAATATAGAAAATGGAAAAGGTAAGATGAGTGATATTGATTTATTGTGGGATATTCAACGAAAAATTGAAGGCAATACCATTTGTCCATTAGGTGATGCCGCAGCATGGCCGGTGGCAGCAGCAATAAGACATTTTAGAGACGAGTTTGAGTGGCATGTATTGAATCCTGAAAAATGTTTGACAGAGAATTTTGGTTTAAGACATTATGCTGACCCGTTGCCCCCAACTCCTAAAGGGGAGTTGATTGGGGCTAAATGATAAAAAATTATTAAACAAAAATTTCCCCTTTAGGGGATAGGGGCATGAGTGATATTAAATTATTTAAAGTAACAATCGACAACATCACTATTGAAGTGGAGCCGGGAACAACTATTCTCAATGCTGCCCGTAAAATTGGTGGCGAAATTGTTCCTCCGGCAATGTGTTATTACAGTAAGCTGAAAGAAAGTGGTGGTAAATGCCGTACCTGTTTGGTAAGAGTGGCTGCCGGATCAACTGCTGACCCAAGACCAATGCCTAAATTAGTTGCGTCATGCCGTACAACAGTAATGGATGGAATGGTGGTAGAAAATATTACCAGTCCTGCAGTATTAGAAGCAAGAAAAGGAGTAGTTGAATTTTTATTAATCAATCATCCGCTGGATTGTCCCATCTGTGACCAGGCAGGTGAATGTTATTTACAGGATTTAAGTTACGAACATGGTACAGAGGGAACCCGTTTTGAATTCAACAAAAGAATTTTTAAGAAACATGACCTTGGTCCGTATATACAATTACACATGACCCGTTGCATTTTATGCTATCGTTGTGTGTTTGTTGCCGACCAGGTAACAAATAAAAGAGTGCACGGTGTATTAGACAGGGGAGATCATTCAGAAATTGCTACTTATATTGAAAAGAGTCTGGATAATGATTTCATTGGAAATGTAATTGATGTTTGTCCCGTTGGTGCATTAACAGATAAAACATTCCGTTTTAAAAACCGTGTATGGTTTACCAAGCCCGTAGATGCACACCGTAATTGTGATAAATGTTGTGGTGAAGTGCAATTGTGGATGCGTGGTGATGAAGTATTTCGTGTAACTGCACGCAAAGATGAATATGGTGAAATAAAAGACAGCAGCAAAGGTGGCGCCGGATGGATTTGTAATGAATGCCGTTTCGAGAAGAAAAATGCAAGCGACTGGACGATTGATGGGTTATCTGATATCAGCCGTCATTCTGTTATTTCACAAGGGAAATACCCTGGTTTAGTAAAACCAAACGAAACAATAACAGAAGTAATGAATGGTCATGCACCCAAGCTGATGATGAATATTCATAGCGTAAGTGAAGTAAACAAACCTGAAATTGAATTAAGCAAAATAGCCGGACCGGCACATTCATCTGATTTTAATTCAAACAAAGAATAAAATGTTATTAGCTATAGACTGGATATTAATCATTGAAAAATTTGTACTGATTTTTATTGTTGTAATGGTATCACTCGGTATTGCTATGTACAGCACATGGGCAGAACGTAAAGTGGCGGCAGTATTACAGGACAGAAAAGGTCCCACCCGTGCGGGTCCATTTGGTTTATTACAGCCGGTAGCAGACGGTGTTAAATTATTTTTTAAGGAAGAAATTATTCCCAACACTTCCAATAAATTTTTATTTGTACTGGGGCCGATGCTGGCGATGATGACGGCGATGTTAACAAGTGCTGTTATTCCCTGGGGAAATAAGCTTGTTTTATTTGGAAGAGAAATCTCCTTACAAATAGCTGATGTAAATATTGGTATCCTTTTCATTTTTGGGGTTGTGAGTTTAGGAGTGTATGGAATTATGATTGGTGGGTGGGCATCCAATAATAAGTTTTCATTAATGGCTGCCATGCGTGGTGCCTCGCAAATGATTTCTTATGAACTGGCGATGGGTATTGCCATTATTGCCTTGCTGATGTTAACGGGTACTTTGAGTTTAAAAGAGATGGTGGCACAGCAAATGAATCATACCTGGAATATTGTTTACCAGCCATTGGGCTTTTTAATATTTTTTATTTGTGCATTGGCAGAATGTAACCGTACACCATTTGATTTACCTGAAGCAGAAAACGAATTAAACTTTGGTTATCACCAGGAATATTCTTCCATGAAACTGGGTTTTTATTTATTTGCCGAATACATAAATATGTTCATCAGTGGTGTGGTGATGGCAACATTATTCTTTGGTGGTTATGATATGCCTTTTGTAAACGAAGCAGTATTATCACCAAACGTTGCAGCATTAATTGGTATGGTGGCTTTATTTGGTAAATCAATATTCTTTGTGCTGGTGTTTATGTGGATACGCTGGACGATTCCACGTTTCCGTTATGACCAGTTAATGAATTTGGGATGGAAGGGTTTATTGCCTCTGGCATTAGTGAATATGCTGATAACAGGGGCGGTGGTGTTGTGGTTGAATAAATAAGGTGAATAGAACTACAGAACGTAGAAGAGTGCGACGCAACGGCTGCCAAATAGTAAGTTGTTGCTGGTAACAAAAAGAAATTAAAATAATTAGAGGAAAGAGATATGCAAGCATTAACATCAAGAGCGAAACAGGTTGACCGCAGACCAATGAGTTTGTCGGAGAAAATTTATTTGCCGGCGATTCTAAAAGGGATGGCTATCACGTTTAGTCATATTTTTAAAAAGAAAGCCACGATAAATTATCCTGAACAAAAACGGCCTTTCAGTCCAGTGTTTCGCGGCTTACATATTTTAAACCGTGATGAAGAAGGACGTGAACGTTGTACTGCCTGTGGTTTGTGTGCTGTTGCCTGTCCTGCAGAAGCAATTACAATGGAAGCGGCAGAAAGACAACCAGGCGAGGAACATCTATACCGTGAAGAAAAATATGCAGCTAAATATGAAATCAATATGCTGCGTTGTATTTTCTGCGGATTGTGTGAAGAAGCTTGTCCGAAAGACGCTATTTACCTGAGCGAAACATTTGCCCCGTCTAATTACAACCGGGCAAGTTTTATTTATGGTAAAGAGGAGTTGGTGATTCCACATCCAAAAGAAAATCCGGAAGCTTATCAAAAAGCTTTGGGCAACCGTGCTAAGAAAAAATAAATTAAACCATTATAAAAGACTAACTGCTTACATGAACGTTACAGAAATATTGTTTTGGTTTTTAAGTGCCCTGGCTATTGCCAGCGCCTTGATGGTGGTAGTGAGCAAAAACCCTGTGCACAGTGTTTTGTGGCTCATACTTGTTTTCTTTGCCATCTCCGGGCATTATATTTTACTCAACGCACAATTCCTTTTTATTGTAAATATCATCGTTTATGCAGGCGCAATAATGGTGTTATTTCTATATGTAATTATGTTTATGGATCTAAATGCTGATACAGAACCTCAAAAAAATAAGTGGATAAAATTTGCCGGGATACTGGCAGGTGGTTGTCTTATGCTGGTATTTGTGGCTGCCTTAAAAAAATCAGGCACACAACAAATGCAGATGGGGGAAGGTAATATTGGATTGATTCAGAATTTAGGAAAAATTTTGTTTAAGGAATTTGTTTTGCCCTTTGAAATAAGCAGTGTGTTATTTTTAAGTGCAATGGTTGGGGCGGTTGTACTAGGGAAAAAAAGGGATTAAGAATTATCAATTTATTTATAGAGTATGCCAGTTAATTATTACATATTTCTTTCATTAGCCCTTTTTTGTATTGGGGTTGTGGGAGTATTAACCCGCCGTAATGTTATTATCGTTTTTATGTGCATTGAGTTAATGCTGAATGCGGTGAACCTGCTGCTGGTGGCATTTTCCAAAATGCATCATTTAAATGTATTGCAAACGAATCCTGCCACAACAGTGGGAACGGATGCTCAATTGTTTGTGTTTTTTATAATGGTAGTAGCAGCGGCAGAAGTTAGTGTTGGGTTAGCGATAATTGTGATGATGTACCGTAATACTCATTCTATCGATATTAATTTTTTAAACAGGTTAAAACATTAAAAGCCTTTTGGCTACTGGTTCATGAGCAATATATTAGAATACATCTGGATGGTTCCTTTGTTTCCATTGATTGGTTTTTTAATTAATGGATTGGGAAGAAATTATTTGTCTAAGACTATGGTGAGCATTATAGGTTGTGGAGTGTTGCTGGTTTCATTTGTAATAAGTTTTTATTTCTTTATCAGCGTAAAAAACGGTAATCACTTAGTAGTTCAACTATTTGATTTCGTTAATACCGGGTCGTTAAATATTCCATTTGAATTCCAGGTGGATGCTTTATCTTCTTTGTTCCTGTTAATTATTACAGGCGTTGGATTTTTAATTCATTTGTATTCCACAGCTTATATGCATGAGGAAAGCAGTGCACACTTTGGCCGTTATTTCGCTTACCTCAACCTGTTCGTTTTCTCTATGTTGCTGCTGGTGTTAGGTGGTAACTATGTAATTATGTTTATTGGTTGGGAAGGTGTGGGACTTTGTTCTTATTTATTAATCGGCTACTGGTTTAAGAATACAGATTATAATAATGCTGCGAAGAAAGCATTTATTATGAACCGTATTGGCGATTTTGGATTTTTGCTGGGGGTATTCTGGATGATCCAGCAGTTTGGTTCAACCAGTTTTGGGGAAGTGTTTGCAAAAGCTGGTGGATTGGGAATGGGAAGTGCAGTTTTAACCGGCATCACTTTATTATTCTTTGTAGGTGCAACGG
>JBLMVP010000186.1:0-13556 GCA_050256755.1 Sphingobacteriales bacterium
AATCCTAAAAACCATTTTTTCATAAAAGCTTCAAAATTTTGTAAGGTGTAGGTTTAATATTGTCAAATAAAAGTAAATTCACCCATTAATTATCTTGCAAAATAAACATTTTTTATGCGCCGATTGCTCATTATTGGTTACTTACTCGTTATTGGTTATGTAAGTAACGCCCAGGATCCATGGAAAATAACCACATCATCAATTGATCCTGCTAATTACTACGGTATCACGGTAGCCAATGGGATGCTGGGTATTGTTTCTTCACCAGAGCCGTTTAAGGTTAAAGATGTTGTACTGGCAGGAGCTTATGATTTATATGGCCGTGGCAGGGTAAGTAATTTCCTGCGAAGCTTTAACCTGCTTAATTCATATTTGGAAGTAGACGGGAAAAGAATTGATAAAAATAATGTAAGCAATATGCAGCAGGAGCTGGATATGCACCATGCCAATTTCACCGCTTCTTTTGATATGGGTGACAAAGCCAAAATAAGTTACACCTATTATTCCCTTCGTCATTTACCTTTTACAGTGCTGATGGATATTACTGTTAAGGCAACAAAAGATATTACTATAACAGGAGCCAGTGTAATAGAGGCTCCCGATGCATTGAAAGATGTACAGAATTATTATAACGAAATTGATCGTCCGCATACTACTATCAGTTTATTAACTTCTTCTGCCAAAAGCCCAACCGGTAAATTGCTGATGTGTGCTTCCAATACTTTTATGTTTAGCGAAGCACATGGAAGCGAACCAAGAGTAATTCATGAAATGTGGGATAATAATATGCACCTGCTAAAATTTACCCGTAAAATAAAAGCTGGCGAAACCTACCGGTATTCTATTGTTGGTTCTTCTATTACATCAGCTCATCATGATGATCCTTTGAATGAAGCGGAACGTATGACGATTTATGCTAAACTGCAGGGAAGGGACAGGCTGATTGAGTTTCATAATAAAGCATGGGATGAATTATGGAAGAGTGATATCATTATTGAAGGCGATGTGCAAAGCCAGCAGGATGTTCACAGCATGCTGTATCATTTATATTCATTCGTAAGAGAAGGAACAGCTTTATCTCCCTCACCAATGGGATTAAGTGGATTGGGATATAATGGTCATGTGTTTTGGGATACAGAATTGTGGATGTATCCGTCCATACTGGTATTGCATCCGGAAATGGCAAAGAGTATGATTGAATATCGTTATCAAAGATTAGAAGCGGCCAAACGAAATGCTTTCAACCGTGGATATAAAGGAGCCATGTATCCCTGGGAAAGTGCAGAAACTGGTGTGGAAGAAACTCCTGTATGGGCATTAAGCGGGCCATTCGAACATCACATTACTGCATGCGTGGCTATCGCTGCATGGAATTATTATTGTGTTACTCAGGATAAAGTATGGTTAAAGGAAAAAGGCTGGCCAATTTTATCTGCGACTGCAGATTTTTGGGCAAGTCGTGTAGAAAGAAATGGCACTGGTAAATATGATATTAAAAACGTAGTGGCTGCAGACGAATGGGCCGAGAATATAGATAATGATGCCTTTACTAACGCTGCCGCTAAGGCCAATTTACAATACGCTGCTGAAGCGGCAAAAATTTTAGGCATTGTTCCTGACGCTGACTGGGTGAACGTGACAAATAATATTCCCATCTTAAAATTTGCAGATGGTATTACTAAAGAACATGTGACTTATAATGGTGAAGGTATCAAACAAGCTGATGTGAATTTGCTTGCTTATCCACTTAAAGAAATAACAGATCCCAAACAAATAAAAAAGGATCTGGAGTATTACGAATCCCGTGTTCCCAATGAAGGAACCCCCGCCATGACGCAGGCGGTGTTTGCTTTATTGTATACAAGATTGGGTGATGGTGAAAAAGCTTTTCATTGGTTAAAAGATGCCTATGTTCCTAATCTTAATCCACCTTTAAGAGTGATTGCAGAAACAAAAGGAGGAACTAATCCTTATTTTTCAACGGGAGCAGGTGGAATTATTCAAGCTATGCTGATGGGTTTTGGTGGATTGGATATTAGTCCCAAAGGAATTATACAGGTAAAATCAAAACTTCCTTCTGCCTGGAAAAGTTTAACACTAACAGGTGTTGGTATAGAAAAGAAAACATTTGTAATAAAGTAGCTCTTAACATTAATTTATTGGAGAATTAATTTACCTTAGAGGGCTTTTAATAAACTGCTTTGAAAAAAATTCTTGCTTTCATATTATTAATCATGCTGTTTTTTAACTGGGTTGGTTACCGCTGGGTAATTAATTATGTGCAGGATAAAAAGGACAGCCAGCTTGAAGCAAGATTTGATAATAATACTTACAATGAATCCGAGTTAATTGAAGTTAAAGTTCCCCTCAATCTTCCTTATCAAAATAACTGGTCGGCCTTTGAACGTTACGATGGTGAAATAACTGTAAATGGCGTTTTATACAAATATGTAAAACGTAAAGTAGAAAACAACACCCTCATCCTTCTTTGCTATCCCAACAATGACAAGATGCACTTGCAAAATGCAAAAGATGAGTTTTTTAAACTGGCTAACGATGTTCAGCAGCAGAATCAGAGTAAAAAATCTTCGCCGGAAAGTGCAAAAGCATTTAAAAGTTTACTGAGCGAATACCTGCAGGATAAAAATGAATGGCAGTTAAATGCCATCAACGAAAATAAAAGGTTATATATCGAGTGTAATCTTTCCAACATCTCTTCGGGGTACCTTCTTTCCCCAGAACAACCTCCTGAAATTTAAGGGGGTCTCCGGGTATCAGCTATAGAAAGGAATAGCTGTGTTTACTATTTACATTTTAAAGAAAAATATCAATGAAATATTTATTGGCTATTGCTGGCTTATGCCTGGCAATGGAATCTTGTAAGCCAAAAGGTGATTATACAAAATTCACTAATGATCCTGTACTTTATTGCAAAACAGTAAAGAAATTAAACGACATCGTACTGGAAAATAATTTTCCGCCAATGATTGGTTCCCGCAATTATGTATATGCAAACATAGCAGCTTATGAATGCGTTGTTGCAGGAGACAGCAGTTATCAAACATTAGCAGGGCAAATTAAACATATGCCTGCTATGCCCAAACCGGAAGTCGGTAAAAAAATTGATTTTAAACTGGCAGCATTATTATCCTTTACCAAAGTAGGTAATGCCGTAACCTTCCCCGAAGGAAGTATGATGGCTTACTATGATGAATTAAAGCATAAAGCAGACTCAGCAGGTATGTCTTCAGAAATTTTGGAAAACACCATTGCTTTTTCTGATACAATTGTTGCTTCTGTAATGAAATGGAGTAAAAAAGATAATTATGCACCAACAAGAAGTGCATCTAAATACACTGT
The DNA here is from genome assembly GCA_050256755.1 of Sphingobacteriales bacterium. Classification (GTDB taxonomy): domain Bacteria; phylum Bacteroidota; class Bacteroidia; order Chitinophagales; family Chitinophagaceae; genus AWTP1-9. Next base: position 3,361 of record JBLMVP010000186.1, read on the forward strand.
TACTGATTCACCGGGTCGCTGGGTTCCCACTCCACCTATGTATGGACAGGCAATAGAACCACACTGGAGAGAAATAAGAACAATGGTAATGGACAGTGCTTCACAGTTTATGCCGGTTCGTCCTCCAAAATTTGACATTACTAATAAGAACAGTGATTATTATAAATACATGCTTGAAGTAAAGAACATTGGCGATAGTTTGACGGAAGAGCAAAAACATATTGCTGATTTCTGGGATGATAACCCATTCAAATTAAATGTAAGCGGTCACGTAATGTTTGCAACTAAAAGATTTTCGCCTCCTGGTCACTGGATGAATATTGTAGGGATTGGTGCCAAAGCGGCCAATGCAGACTTTGCAACAACTGTGGCAGCATATACAAAAACAAGTATTGCAGTGTTTGATGCCTTTATAAGTTGCTGGGATGAAAAATTCCGAAGCAATTATATTCGTCCGGAAACAATCATTAACAAATATGTTAATGCTGAATGGAGGCCATATATACAAACACCCCCGTTCCCTTCCTATACCAGCGGGCATGCTACCAACTCGGCTGCAGCTGCAGAGATAATGACGGAATTCTTTGGAGATAAACTTTCTTTTACTGATACATCTTTATTGGAGTTTGGTATTAAGAACAGGGTTATTCATTCTTTCAGAGATGCAGCAAGAGAAGCTGCTATGTCAAGATTATACGGAGGAATTCATTATCGCTTTGATAATGACAACGGAACTGCTGCCGGTAAAAAATTAGGAGAATTTATTGTGCAGCGTATCCAGATGAAGAAAAAATAAATATTTCGAAACCAACCAACTTTTTATGACAACTACTTTAAAAAACCGTAATAAAATATTGATATTATTTTGCTGTTTATTTTGTTTACAGCAATTATCTGCACAAACTGACGCCGATGCCATTATGATGAGCAAAAATAATTTTTGTACAGGGGCAATTTATAATTATAGCGGCTGGAAAAATTATTGGGAAGGAACAAATAAAAGAGATAACGCCAACCTTGGCACCGTATCCACCCAAATGATTGGCGTAATGGGTAACTTTGGTATCAGCGATAAACTAAATATTTTGTTTGGTATTCCTTATGTGCAAACAAAAGCATCTGCCGGTCAGTTACAAGGATTAAAAGGAATACAGGATTTATCACTTTGGATAAAGTGGTTGCCTTTAGAGAAAAAAATTGGACCGGGAACATTGTCGCTTTATGCAGTTGGTGGATACTCTTTCCCGGTAACAAATTATACAGCAGATTTTTTACCCTTATCTATTGGGTTGAAAAGTAAAAACCTTTCTATTCGTGGAATAGTGGATTACCAAATTGGAGATTGGTTTGCCACTGCTTCTGCTACTTATGTAAACAGAAGCAATATTACTATTGACAGAAGTTCCTATTATACAACAGAAGTTCATTATACCAATGAAGTAAAAATGCCGGATGCCATGCAATATACTTTCAGAACCGGTTACAGGACTGACCGGTTAATTGCAGAGGCTGTTTTGAGTAACTGGACAACTAATGGCGGGTTTGATATTACTAAAAACAATATGCCTTTCCCCAGCAATGAAATGAATATGACTACTGTTGGTGTGGGTTTTAAATATAATATAAAAGCCGTTGCCGGATTATCTGTCATTGGCGGCGGGAATTATACAATAGCCGGACGCAATGTTGGACAAAGTACCAGTGTATATGGTGGCGTATTTTATATCCTTGATTTCAATAAAAAGAAAAAAGCAACTGCTGAAGACACTAAAAAATAAACAACATGAAAAAAATATTTTTATACATATTATTTCTTTCATCTCTTGCTTCAATGCAATCTTGTAAAAAAGATATTGATGAAAAAAATTTTTCTTTTCCTTCATTAAGTCCTGCAAAACTGGATGATAATGCAGGTACATGGAAACCTGTTTTATTAAATGCACCGGATGAATTTGCCGTAGCAGCGCCGATTGCTACTTCTTCTCCTGATTATGTGGCACAGATAAATGAAATTAAAAGCTGGCAGAATAATTTATCAGGTGAAGAAAAAAATATTGTAAAATACTGGAGTGCTGGTGCAGTTTTGCGCTGGAATGAAATTATGCGTGAACTCGTAGCAAAGCATAATCTGCCTCCGTATCAAAATGCAGATGGCAGTTACCCGGTACCCAGCGCTGCAAATCCTTTAGCTTATCCTCAATTTCCTTTTGCCAATCCTCCATACGCTTCCCGTGCATATGCTTATGTTAGTGCGGCAATGTATGATGCTTTGGTGGCAGCCTGGCATTATAAAAAATTATACAACCGTGCAGCACCATACAAAGTAGATGCAACATTAAATGTGCTGATTCCAAAATCCGATCTTCCATCCTATCCTTCTGAAGATGCTGTGGTGATTGGTGTAGCAGAGGAAATGCTGAAATTATTATTTCCCGGCGACCAGGAATTTATTCAGCAAAAAGCAGAAGAACATAAACGGGCAAGAATAATTTCCGGTGCCAATGTTCGCAGTGATATTGATGCAGGAGAAACATTAGGCAAAGCAGTAGCACAAAAATTTGTTACCCGTGCCCGTGGCGACAGGGCTGGAGCCGCAGTAGGCAACCAGGTTTTATGGACACAAATGGAAACAGAAACAGCTGCCAAAGGCGAAACACCATGGATAAGCCAGGAATCACCAAGGCGTCCGCCTATGTTACCATTATTTGGAAAAGTAAAAACTTTCCTGTTCGATTCTTTAACGTTGGTGACACAAGTTCGTCCAGGTCCTCCACCTTCCACTAAATCAGATCAATTCAAAAAAGAATTGGAGGAAGTTAAATGGTACAGCGATCATTATGATCGTGAAAGATTCAGAATAGTAAGTTTTTGGGCAGATGGTATTAACACTACCACACCACCCGGACACTGGAATGAAATAGCCTCAGATGAATTTGTAAAACAAAATTTCAGTGAAGTAAGATGGGCACGTAATATGGCCATATTAAATATGGCTATGATGGATGCGGCTATTGCATGCTGGGATGCAAAATTCACTTATTTTAATCCACGTCCATCGCAAATTGATCCTTCCATAAAAACCTTTACAGGCTTACCTAATTTTCCATCATATGTTTCCGGTCACTCAACATTTAGCGCTGCTGCCGCCACCTTTTTGGGACATATTCTGCCATCCAGGGCAACAGCTTTTACAGACATGGCTAATGAAGCTGCTGTTTCCCGTTTATATGGCGCTATTCATTACAGGAGTGATATTGAAGTAGGTTTAACTGTAGGAAATAAGGTAGGATCTTATGCTGTGCAAAGAGCTACAATAGATGGAGCAGATAATTAAAAACTGATTTAATTTTTTAAACATAATCGAGTATCGTTTTAGCTAAAGCCCCGCTGTTTGCGGCGGGGCGGCTTCACGATTTTAGACTTTTATTTGAAACGAATTTTATGCCTTATATATCACTGGAAGAGCATTTACCTGGTATAACAGGTTTGTTGGAGTACAGGAAAGATACAGCAGCGCCTATTCGTGAGCTGACACAGCTTTTGTTACGTGGCCCTTCTTCTTTAACAGAAGGAGAAAGAGAATTAATTGCCACTATCGTTTCTCACCGTAATGAATGTACATTTTGCGTAACTGCTCATACAGCAGTGGCTGATATTTTACTGGAGGAAGAAAATACAACTGCCAAAGTAAAGCAGGATATAACTACTGCTCCGGTAAGTGAAAAAATGAAAGCGTTGCTAACTATTGCAGCACAGGTACAGCAAAGTGGAAAGAACGTAACAACTGAATCAGTACAAAAAGCAAAAAATGCCGGTGCTACAGATGTAGAAATACATGATACTGTTTTAATAGCTGCATTGTTTTGTTTATACAACCGATATGTAGATGGACTTTCTACACTTACTCCAACCGATCCTGCATTTTATAAAGGACTTGGCGAACGGCTTAAAAATCATGGATACAATCGTCTGCCACAAGGATATGATCATTTAAAAAACAAATAATGAACGCTAATCTGGATGAAAAAATTACAGCCTATCACTGGCTGTTATTTACTATCTGTTTTTTGGGTACCGTATTTGCCGGCACCATTTCAACATTGATGTCTGTTTACTTACCGGTTGCAGTAAAAGATTTGTTAGGCGATAAAAACCCTAATGAATTAAATAATATCAGCGCATATATCAATGCCATTTTTATTTTCGGCGGCGCTTTTGGTGGTTTTATATCTGGCGTTATTAGTGATAAGGCTGGTAGAAAAACAGCCGTTATATTTTCTATTGCCTGTTATGGAGTGTTTACCCTTCTTACAGGCTATATGCCAAACTGGTGGGCCGTTGTTATTTGTCGGTTTTTCAGTGGTTTTGGTTTGGGCGGGGTATTGGTAAGCACCACTACTTTAATGGTGGAAGAATGGCCACAAAAAACAAGGGCAATTTTTATTGGTTTTTTATCTATCTCAATACCAATTGGAATTTTTTCTGCAGGTGTAATTGATTATTTCATTTCATCGTGGCGGCAGGGATTTTTAGTTGGCATTATACCTGTTGGAATTGCTATACTTTCTGTTTGGTTATTGCGTGAATCGAAGAAATGGAAAAATGACCGTGAGGAGGTTGTTCAGCATAAAAAACATGATTTAAATATTTTTTCGGCTAATCACCGTACTGATTTAATTACCGGCTCAGTCATCTTTGGTACGATGCTAATAGGTTTATGGGCTATCTTTTCCTGGATACCCACCTGGATACAAAGTTTAATTACAATTGGTGATGCACAAAAAGAACGTGGCCTGAGTATGATGATGCTGGGTATGGGAGGATTGACCGGCGGATTTTTATCTGGTTGGTTAACCAATGCTATTGGCCTTCGTAAATCAATGCTGCTTTGCTTTTCTGTTTGTGCTTTTTTATCATTGGTATTGTTTAAAACTAATACATCTTTTTCTCCTGTTATTTATGCGGAGATTGCTGTACTGTCTTTATTCTTTGGTGCTAGCCAGGGAGTATTGTCTGTTTATATACCCAATTTATTTCCTGTTAATATACGCGGCACGGCAACTGGTTTTTGTTTTAATACAGGCAGGTTGTTTACAGCAACTGCTGTACTCTTTGTTGGGATATTGGTAACCGAATTAGGTGGTTATGGTAATTCACTTTTTATTTTCTCACTGGTATTTGTAATTGGATTAGCAGTAACATTTTTTACAAAAGAGAAAACAGCAGACAATGGACTCCTGATAAGCAAGCAGTTCATTGTTGAATAAATAATGAAAAAAAATTTACATGGCACATATAAAAGTTGAAGAAGGGGTTCCCGGAATAAGAAGTTTAGTATTATTCAGACCAGAGACAGGGAAACCATTATATGATTTAGTACAGGTTTTATTACGTGGTCAATCACCATTGTCGGAAGCGGAAAGAGAATTAATAGCTGCTTATGTATCATATAGAAATAATTGTATGTTTTGCATGAGCAGTCATGCTGCTGCTGCAAGATGTTTATATGGAGAAGAAAAAAATATAGTGGATGATGTATTAAAAGATATACAACATTCCAATGTGAGCGATAAGATGAAAGCGTTATTAAATATTGCCGGTAAAGTACAAATACTAGGCAAAGAAGTAAAATTAGAAGACATAATCGCAGCACGGAATTTAGGCGCTGATGACAGAGATATACATGATACTGTACTGATAGCTGCTGCTTTTTCAATGTTCAACCGTTACGTGGACGGGTTGGCATCATTTACACCAACAGATGCTGCCACTTATGAAGAAATGGGAAAGCGAATGGCAAAAGGATATACACTGCCACAACAAGTAAAAACATCATCACTATAAATAGAAGGGTATGCCCCATATCGATTTTAAAAATGATTTTCCCGGTATCAGAAGCGCCTTGGCTTACAGCCCCGAGACTGCAGTGCCAATTGGTGTACTGGCAGAAATATTATTAAGAAGCAACGAAGGGCTTGCTCCTGCAGAAAGGGAGTTGATAGGAATGTATGTTTCTTATTTGAATGATTGTTTTTATTGCCATCATTCCCACGGGGAAATTGCCTGTATTTATTTAGATGGTAACCGTCAATTAATTGAACAGGTAAGAAAGGATTATCACAAAGCTGGTATATCTGATAAACTAAAAGCGTTGCTTTCAGTTGCTGCAAAAGTACAGCAGAGTGGTAAAGCTGTTACTCCCGCAGATATTGAAAATGCAAAACAGTATGGAGCTTCAGATAAAGACATTCATGATACGGTGCTAATTGCTGCCGTCTTTTGCATGTTCAATCGTTATGTAGATGGGCTGGTCACCACTACGCCAACCGATATGAGGTCTTATCCGCTTCGTGCAAAACAAATAGTGGAAAATGGTTATGGCAGCCATGTTTATACAACTAAACAGCCGGAAATCAATAAATAGCGACCCCCAGAATGTCTTTATTAACAAAACAAATCAATTATTATTCTTTAAACCAAAATTAAAATCGATGAGAAGATTAATGAAATGTATAGCAGGGTTGCTATATGTTTTTTTACTACCCTGTTCACTGCTTTCACAGGAAAGAACTATTACGGGAAAGGTTACCGATGGTATCGGTACGGCCTTATTGGGAGTTAATATAGTTATTAAACAAACAAACCAGGGAACCAGTACAGATGCAGAAGGAAAATTTAAATTATCTGTTCCTGCTAATGGATCTATTGTTATTAGTTCAGCAGGTTTTAAATACCAAACAATAAAAATAGAAAATACAATAACGGACATCCAGGTAAAATTAGAGGAGGATGTCGCAAGATTGGATGAAGTGGTGGTTACAGGGTTGTCAACAAATGTAAAACGAAGAAACTTAGCCAATGCTGTAGCAACTATTTCCAGTAAACAACTAAATGGCATTGCACCAGCACAAACTTTTGATGCTGCCATCAATGGGAAAATACCAGGTGCTTATATCAATGCCAATACAGGTTCACCCGGTGGCGGAGTGTCAGTAAAGCTGAGAGGTGTTACTTCTATCTTTGGTAATACACAGCCGCTTTATGTTGTAGATGGCGTGTTCGTGGATAACAATGCCACCTCCGCAGGATTGAATGCTGTTACATCTGCAAGCAGCGGTGACAATGCATCTTCTCAGGATAATCCATCTAACCGTATTGCTGATCTGAATGCAGCGGATATTGCCAACATAGAAATTTTAAAAGGTGCTTCTGCTGCTGCTATCTACGGTTCCAAAGCTGCTGCTGGTGTTATTTTGATAACTACCAAAAGAGGGAAATCAGGCAAAACCAATATCTCTGTTTCGCAAGATATTGGTTTTGTAAAAGTGAGAAAATTATTGGGCACCCGTCCGTTAACTGCTGAGATTGTACAGCAACAGGGATGGGATGTAAACGAATACAATGCTGCAGTGGCAGCAGGTAAAATTTATAATTACGAAAAAGAATTATATGGTGAAACCGGTATTACGAGGAACACTGTACTCAGCATGGATGGTGGTAGTGATAAAACTAATTTTTATTTTTCTGCCGGCACAAAAAAAGAAGATGGCATTATTTCAAGAACGGGATATGAGAATAATAGTCTTCGATTAAATGTTGACCACAAAATAACAGACAATATTAAAATAGGTGTAAGCGCCAATTATATCAACTCTTCTTCAGACAGAGGTTTATCGGGTAATGATAATGCCGGTGTTACTTTTGGGATAGCATTGTCTTCCACTCCATCTTTTACTGAATTGCATCCTGATGCATACGGTAATTACCCAAGGAATAAATACGCTTCCTCCAACCCTATTGAAACAAGGGATAAGATGGTAAACAATGAAAGTGTAAACCGTTTTGTAACGGGTGTTAATTTAGAAGCTATTTTATATAAAACTGCTATATCAACCACAAAAATTATTGCAAGGGGTGGGTTTGATTTTTACAATCTTCAAACCAATGCCCTGTTCCCCGGCAGTCTGCAGTTTCAGGTAGTTAATAAAGGAACTTCTATACAGGGCTTTACCAAAAATCTAAATACCAATTATATTTTTTCTTTTGTAAACACCTTAACGCCTTCCGATAAATTATCACTTACTTCATCAGTAGGTATCACACAGGAAACAAGCGATTACAATAACCTGGTTAATGTGGCCACACATGTTATTTCAGGTCAATCAAATGTTGACCAGGCCGGGGCATTAACTGCCACACAATTCAGAACAAAAAATAAAGATAATGGAATTTTTATCCAGGAAGAGGCCAGCATCATTGATGCCATTACATTAACTGCCGGTATCCGTTTCGACAGGTCATCAAATAATGGTGATGTTTCAAAATATTATGCTTTTCCTAAAGCGGGGGTGTCATGGAATATTACTCGTATGAATTTTTGGAAAAGCAGCTTTTTTGATAATATAAAAGTACGTGCAGCTTACGGACAGGCTGGCAACTTTCCTGCTTACGGAAGTAAATTCACTTCTTTATCCATTTCAAATATTGACGGCTTACCTGGCTCCGTAGTAAGCACACAACGTGGTGAAGCTGGTATTAAACCCGAAAGACAAACAGAATTTGAAACAGGAATAGACTTTAGTATTTTTAAAGGAAGGCTGGGTGCTGAATTGACTTTCTATAATAAAAAAGTATTTGATTTTCTTTTATTAGATAAAGTTCCGCCTTCATCAGGATTTTCTACAGAATGGGTAAATGCTGGTGACCTCCGTAACCATGGTATTGAAATAGGATTGAATGCAATACCTGTTGAAAACAAAAATATTAAATGGAATTCTTCAGTAAACTTTTGGTTCAACCGTTCTAAAGTAACCAGGCTTAGTATACCGCCATTTCAGTTAGGTTCTCTTGCCGGCGTGTTATTAGGTACTTTCCAGATTGAAGAAGGTAAATCAGCCACACAAATTATTGGGCTTACCAATGAAGCAGGTTACATGCCGCCAATAAAAGTATGGGGCGACCAGGAACCAAAATTCCAGATGAATAGTTTTAATGAAATTGTTTTTAGAAACAGGTTGAGTTTACGCTTACTGGTGCATTGGAAATATGGCGGGGAAAACGTTGTGCTCACCAATTTGCAAAGTGACTTTGGTGGAACAAGCCCCGACTGGGATGCAGATAAAAATGGCAACCATATTCCTGATGGTCTTGACAGGATAATGAAGATTGGTTCAACCGCTGAAAATTCAGTAGTTAATTCCGGTTATCTACGTTTTAGGGAAATTGGCTTGTACTATTCTTTCGATAAACTGCCGGTGAATTTTGTAAAAGGAGTACAGGTAGGGGTGTCCTTAAACAATTATTTTACTATTACAAAGTACCCAAGTTATGACCCTGAGGTTTCCAATTTTGGTAATGGTTTTTCTTCTGGAGTTGATGTGCTTCCTTATCCTGCATCTAAAAGAGCAGCATTTCATTTAACTGTTAATTTCTAAAAAAAGAATCATGAAAAAACTAATCAAAATAAATATACTGCTGTTTATGTTTGCCGCTTTTTCTTTTTCATCCTGTAAAAAAGATTATGGCAACCTGAACAACCCAACTGTAGATGATTTTTTAAAAAATGCCTCCAAAGATCAGTTGAATAATATAGTAAGCGGTACTGAGTCTGATATGCGTAATAATCTTGGTTTGTACCTGGATGACATAAGTGTAATTGGCAGGGAGATATACCGTTTTTCAAATTCAGATCCACGCTATTATACCGACTTGTTAGGTGCAAATGAAGCTACATTAAACAGCAGTGGCTTTTATATTATCAACGTATGGGCCAGCAGATACCGTGTTGTAAAAAACTGTAACCTGCTCATTGATGCAGCATCCAGGTCAACCCTCATTTCTGATGCAGAAAAAAAGGGCTATACAGGTTTTGCAAAAACTATTAAAGCATACCAGCTTTTACTCACGTTGAACCTTACCGGCATAAATGGTATTCGTGTGGATGTATCTAATCCCGATCAACTGGGACCTGTTGTAGATTATTCTGCAGGATTAACAGCTATTGCTTCTTTATTAGACGAAGGTAAAACTGATTTAACCGGCGCCCAGGTAGCATTTCCATTATCTTCTGGTTTTACATCGTTTAGTGATGCTGCAGGATTAAAAGCTGTAAATCGTGCATTGGCTGCAAGAGTTGCTGTTTACCGCCAACAATGGGCCTCGGCGCTTACTGCATTAAACGAATCTTTTTTTAACCT
>JBLMVP010000187.1:0-4349 GCA_050256755.1 Sphingobacteriales bacterium
TTGGAATTTTATTTTCGGGCAAAGGAACTACCGTTAATTTTATTACCAATTCTCCCGGGTTTGATTTAAGTGGATGGAAATTATTAGGCGCTTTCATGGCAGCCACTACCGGCGCATTTGCAGCTTATGATGGATGGAATAATTTAAATATGGTGGCTGGTGAAATTAAAGATCCCAAAAAAACAATTACCCGAAGTTTAATTATGGGGTTGTGGGCATGCATATTCGTATATGTATTGGTTACATTGGCTTATATGTATGTATTGCCGATGGATGTAATGGCTAAATCTCCGTTAGTTGCCAGTGATGCCACAGCTGTTATTTTTGGCCCTGTTGGGGGAACCATAATTGCCATATTAATTGTAGTGTCCACTTTTGGTGTAACCAATGTTAATTTACTGACTAACGCCAGGGTGGTATTTGCCATGAGTGAATCAAAGATATTTTTCAAATCAGCTGCGAAAGTGCACCCCAAATTTAAAACACCGGGCAATGCAGTAATGATTTTGGGAATATGGAGCAGCCTGCTGGTATTGAGTGGTTCTTTTGATATCCTTGCAGATATGTTCATCTTTGTTAGCTGGGTATTTTATGGTTTGGTTATTTGGGGGCTTTTTATTTTGAGAAAGAAGATTCCTGATGCAGAAAGACCTTATAAAGCCTGGGGTTATCCGCTGATACCATTATTGTTCCTGGCATTTACAACCATTTATGTTATTACGACTTTATACAATGACATTAATAATTATATAGAGGGAAAATCTCCCATCATCAATTCTGTATTTGGATTGATATTAACTGCCATAGGCATTCCGCTGTATTTTTATTTTAAACGAAAAAACGGGAAAGCGGGGATAATCAATACTTAATTTGCCTGATGCTCCCTTTTACAATTAAATACTGGGCCAGTACATACGTCAGCATGATTGCTATGCCTGCGTATTGAAAAGATTGATAAAATTTATTAATAGCCAAAAGAGAATCTGATAAAACAAATAATGCAGCTCCTGCTATGAAATAAATATAAGCCGGGCTCTTGATTTTAGTAAACAGGTTAATGCTTGCCAGCAACATTATTGATATTACAACAGCATAAATAAGTACAGGCACAGTTAATGCACCTAATGAAGGTAACAACAGCCAAAGCAAAGCCATGGCATATGCTGATACCGGTATAATTAACAACGGGTATTTTTTCAAATGCCATCCACTTTGATTGGCAGTTTTAATAAAGTAAATAATGTATAAAATATGTGTTGTGAGAAAACAAATTAATCCCGGGATAAAATAGTTGTCCCATAACAAAAACACATCTCCCAGAAAAGAAAAAAACAATCCTCCGATAAGTAACCTGGATAAACCATTAAGCTTTCCAATGCTGAAGATATAATACAGCATCAGGGAAGGAATAAGTAATGGCTTTATATAAAACCGTAAACTTTCATTACCCGTTGCAATAACCAGTATATCTGCAATAACAATAAACCAGAATATAAATAACCAGCTTCGGGATTTATTCATACTATTGTTTTATATGAACATATGGTCTTTTACTTGTTGGCGATAACAAGAACCGGCTGAGCGAATCAATTACTTTCGTACTGTCAGTAAGCAGCCCTTTTACAGGGATCAGCAAATTATGATGCGTAGAATCTTTTATCTCAACGAAAACCTTATATTTTAATGATTGCAGCTGCGCCTTTCTTTGCTCTGCGCTTTTAAGGTAGGTGTATTCTCTCAGTACTATTGCATAAGTATAAGAAATACTATCCGGTATTGCAGCAATTCCAGTTAGTTTAGCAGCTAATGTATCAACATTTTTTACTGCTGTTGAATCTAAAGGTTTGACAGCAGTTGTATCAATAGCACTAATCACTTCTTCTGATGTATTACTATTTGACCCGGAAGTATTTTTTTGAATAAAGAAATAATAAATAGCCCAGCCGGCTAATGCAATTATTAAAACTCCTGCCAGTAACATCAGCCCTTTACGGGATTTTCTGCGGGAGCCTTCGTCATAATCGAACTCACGTTCAATAGAAGAAAAATTGGGTTCTTCAACCGTTTTATCACGGAATTTATGTTCGGTTACTCTATCTTCCAATTTGGGTGGGATAAATTGCCCCGGAGTAAACTGAATGCCTTCCCTCATTTTAACTAAGGAACCAATGCCCGGTAAAATAAAAGGTTTGCCAATATTCAGCAGTTGTTTGCCGGTTGACAGGTAAGATTCCAGGTCACTCATCGCAAGAGGTCTCATCTTTCCTGTTGTCTTAACCAGGTGACTGATTAACTCGGGATCATCTATTTCACGGGTATCCGGTACAAATTGAATAGACTGTTGCAAAATTTCATTGTCACTTTTTTCATAAATATTCACCGCTGAGTCAAGCGTAAAATGTCCAATGCCCGGTAAGCTTAATTTTTTTGTTTCGTAAAGATACTGTGATAGACTTTCCTGTACTTTCATCTGTTATTATTTGTGTTTTCTTTAGGCCAGATGAAACAATCCCCGTATAACTTTCTCTCTTACTTAAAGAAGTTCAGGTTGTTTCATAAGTATGATTAGGGGACAAATTTAAAGGAATCAAAATAAAATCACTAATAAACTATTGTTTTAAAGACGCTGAGTAGTAAACCTTATTTTTGCATAAAACTGAATAATGCTTACGAAGGAAGAAGCTGATTTTGTAGTTTTTTGGGAAGAAAAAAGAGAAAAGACAAGGCATTGGACAAGTCATTTGAAAACAGGTTTTTTATATGGTTTAATATTTGCCCTGCCAATTCTTATTAATTACCTCTCCGGCTGGTTTACCAATATCCGTTTAATGCTTCCGGGTACATTAACATTTATCTGTATAGCGGTAGGAGCCATTGTTTTTTTCTTCGCAATATTTTACCAGCGTTTCCGTTGGGAAAGAAATGAACAACTTTATGATGAATTAAAAGCAAAAGAAAAGATAAAAAATGAGTAAATACATGCAACATTCTTTCCGCTTTTATAATCAATAAAACTGATTACTTACATTTGCAAAAAAAATTCCAATAATGAAAAAAATATTGCTGGCCTCCGTTGCCCTTTTCCTGTTTCTTAGTTTTTATTCCTGCCGGGTTCGTGACAATGGTTGTGGTTTTGAATTGGACCCTTCTATAAAAGCACCTGATTCCGAAATAGTTCGTCTTGACGATTATATTAGCGCCAACTCTATTACAGCTACCAAACATTCCAGCGGACTTTATTATTCAATAACAGCTGATGGTGCAGGTGCAGCCCCGGGACAATGTACACAGGTAGGAGTTACTTATATTGGGACATTAACAAATGGCACGGAATTCGACAGATCAAATTCGAATGTATTTTTCCAGTTAGGTTCACTCATATATGGATGGAGAATTGGAATACCACTTATTAAGAAAGGAGGCAAAATACGATTGTATTTACCTCCCTCATTCGGATATGGACAGAAAGATGTTACTGACGGTTTAGGGGCAGTTACCATTCCCAAGAATTCCATTTTAATATTTGATGTAAACCTCAACGAAGTAAATTAATTTATTATTCCTTTTTTACAAGCCCTGAAGTAAGTTTTGCTTCGGGGCTTTTGTTTACTTTTACAAAAACCTAATCTCTTGCCATACGAACCAATTTCAGTATTTGACATGTTTAAAATTGGGGTGGGCCCATCTAGTTCACACACTTTAGGTCCGTGGAGAGCGGCCCAAAGATTTTTGCAATCAATAGAAGATAGCAGCCGTTTATATGATGTAATGAATATAGAAGTATTACTATATGGGTCGTTAGCAAAAACAGGCAAAGGTCATGGAACGGATATAGCTATCTTACTCGGTTTAAGTGGTGATGACCCGGTTAGTTTTGATGTAAGCAATATCAACAGTAAAGTTGAGGATGTAAAAACCATGAAAAAATTATTGCTTCATGGCAAACACGAAATTGATTTTGATTTTGGTGAGGATATAGATTTTTTAATGAATGAATCACTCCCTTATCATCCCAATGCGGTAACCTTTTTAGCCACTTTTCATAATAGTGATAAAATTGCTGAAACCTATTATTCCATTGGTGGTGGATTTGTAAAGAAAGAAGGAGAGGAGCATAATCCTAAAAATAATGTTCAATTACCTTTTCCTATAGACTTTGCCAGTGAATTATTGCACTGGTGCATGAAAACCGGTATGAGTATTAGCGAAGTGGTAATGGAAAACGAAAATGCCTGGAGAAATGATGAAGATACCAGGAAAGGTGTACTAAATATCTGGAGAGTAATGCATGACTGTATTTACCGTGGCTGCCATACACAGGGGGTATTTCCGGTTGGTTTGAATGTAAG
>JBLMVP010000188.1:0-3181 GCA_050256755.1 Sphingobacteriales bacterium
TACATATTTCAGAAGAATTGGAAAACAGGTTTTTTTAGTTTGCAATTAATGTGAGAGATTTTTGTATGAAACTGAAAAAAGATGTTATTAATATAGAATACATACGCCAATTAATAAGAGCAATCGGTTCAATTGGTGCAAATTATATTGAGGCTTCTGATGATTTGGGCAAGACCGATGAGAGGATGAAAATTAAAATTTCAAGAAGGGAGTCGAAAGAATCAATTTACTGGCTTAAACTGGTATTAATATATGACGATACAAGCCTGGGAAATGAACGGATTGACCTGGTAAATGAAGGTACCCAAATCCAAAAAATACTTTCATCAATATTTGTAAAAATTTCATAGAGAAAAAACTTCTGCCTTGGGCCTTGTTCCTTGTTCCTTTTTCTTTAGCTTTGCTTTTTAATGCAACTATCTACTCGTCATTTACTCGGCATTAAAGATTTAACTCCCCAGGATATTCAATTATTTCTCGACACGGCTACTCAGTTTAAAGAAGTATTACAGCGGCCCGTAAAAAAAGTTCCCACCTTGCGTGATGTTACGATTGTGAATCTTTTTTATGAAAACTCCACCCGCACCAGGATTTCATTTGAACTGGCAGAAAAAAGATTAAGTGCCGATACTATCAATTTTGCAGCCTCTGCTTCTTCTGTTTCTAAAGGAGAAACCTTGTTGGATACGGTGAACAATATCTTATCCATGAAAGTGGATATGGTAGTGATGCGTCATAGTGCCAGCGGTGCTCCGCATTTCCTTGCCAAACATATTCCTGCTTCAATTGTAAATGCCGGTGACGGAGTAAATGAACACCCCACACAGGGTCTGCTGGATGCTTTTTCAATGAGAGAAAAAACAGGAAAGTTAGAAGGACTAAAAGTGGCTATCATTGGTGATATTATGCATTCAAGAGTGGCTATGAGCAATATTTATTTGCTTAAAAAGATGGGTGCAGAAGTAACGGTTGCCGGTCCTCCCACTTTAATTCCAAAATATATAAAAGAGGCATTTGATATAAGAGTGGAATATAATTTGCGAAAAGCCCTGGAATGGTGTGATGTGGCAAATGTTTTACGCATTCAGTTAGAAAGACAAAACCAGGTTTTATTTTCTTCCCTGAGAGAATACAGTTTGGCATATGGCATCAACAAACAATTACTCGATTCATTAAATAAAGAAGTTGTCATCATGCACCCGGGACCAATAAACCGTGGGGTGGAATTAGACAGCGATGCAGCTGACAGTAAACAATCCATCATTCTGCACCAGGTAGAAAATGGAGTGGCAGTGAGAATGGCTGTACTGTATTTATTAGCCGGCGGGAGAGAGGAAGCAAATTAAATGAGAAATAAGAAATTATAAATAAGGAATGGGAAATGGAGAGATGAAAATCCAAATCCCGGTACTCACTATGTAATAACAGCAACAAGTAACCCAAATAAATGCGCACCATTCTTCTTCTCATCTTCTCCAACATCTTTATGACTTTTGCCTGGTATGGCCATCTCAAACATACAGATGTCTCATTATGGAAAGCAATTATAGTAAGCTGGGGGATTGCATTTTTCGAATACATCTTAATGGTACCTGCCAACCGTATCGGTTATGGTCATGGCTTTTCTGCTTACCAGTTAAAAATTGTACAGGAAGTAATTACCCTGGTTGTATTCTGCACTTTTGCTTTGTGGTATTTAAAAGAACCCTTTCACTGGAAATACCTGGTGAGTTTTGCTTTTATTATCGGGGCAGTTTACTTCATGTTTAAGAAATAAATATTTGTCAGCTACTTTACATAAGTAAGCAGCCCGACATAAAGATAATTTTTACGGGGATAGATTTGAAAAAAAATAAGTATGAAAAAAATTATTACTGTTCTGTTTGTCTTGTTTTTTTATGTAACCAGTGTTACTGCGCAATCGATTAATGATATAAAAGGACTGAGTGTTGGAGCAAAAGCGCCGGATTTTACTGCAAAAGATCAAAACGGTAAATTGATTAAGTTAAGCGATGAGTTAAAAAACGGCCCCGTAGTAGTAATGTTCTACAGGGGACAGTGGTGCCCTTACTGTAACCGTCTATTAAAGAAAGTAGAAGATTCCCTTCCAATGATAAAAGAAAAAGGAGCAACCGTGTTAGCTATAACTCCCGAAACAGATGAAGCAATCCTGCAAACAATCGCAAAAACCAAAGCCACTTATTCACTGATGAATGATCACGGATTAAAAATTATGCGGAGTTATGACGTAGCATACAGAGTGGATACAGGTACCGTAGAGAAATATAAAAAGTACGGAATTGATTTTGATAAAAGTAACGGAAGCAATGGTGCTTATTTACCTGTGCCGGCAACTTATATCGTTGGGAAAGATGGTACAATTAAATATGTTTACTTTAACAGAGATTATAAAGAAAGAGCCAGTATAAAAGAATTATTAGAAAATTTATAATTACAGAAAAAATTTTATTACAGAGAGAGGGGCAGTTATTACTGCTCCTTTTTTGTTATGCCGGATAAATTCCTGTTCAGTTTCAAATTTTCCCCATTTAGGCATTTTTGCTTTTATGCAATGGGTCAGGTATCTATTTTACATCCATAATTCATAATGCCGGCCAACTTATGCTAAACACCTATTTTAAATCTTTAAATTCTGCAAAAATGAAAAACATTAAAACCCTGCTAACCCTGGTGGTTTTTTTCTTTTTGATTTTACTACTGGTTGTATCCTGTAAGAAGGATGCATCTTCAGAATTTTCTTCAGCCACCAAAAACAAATTATCTGTTTTTATTACCGACAACCCGGTGATCTTTCAAAATGTGTTTATTGATATTCAAAAACTGGAAGTTAAAGTGGATACCTGTTCCACTGTTTCCAATACCAGTGATGAAGACGATGACCACGAAGGGGATGATGATCATCACGGCGATGGTGATCAGAATCACGGTGAGCGGACTGATGACAGTTGCTATGTGTGGCAAACACTGGAAATCAATCCTGCTGTATATGATTTGCTTAAATTCCGTAATGGAGTAGACACCTTACTCGCCAGCGGATTAATTCCCAAGGGAAAAATTAAAGCTATCCGCTTAACATTGGGTAATCAAAATTCTGTAGTCATTGATAATGTTAGTTACCCGCTCACAATTACTAATAATAAAGTGGTGATTAAGATTGAAC
>JBLMVP010000189.1:0-2644 GCA_050256755.1 Sphingobacteriales bacterium
TATCTGTAAAGCTACTTATAATAAGAAAGTGAAACAGGGGCAAAAAGTTAAAAGGCCATATTAATGGCCTTTTAACTAATTTATAAACTATTAAATAAAATATATCTATTAATAGCCGGGGTTTTGTACCAAATTTGGATTAGCGGCTAACTGACCGTTTGGAATCGGGAATAATAAATACTTAGGATCATCAGCTGGTTTTTCCTGCCATGGCTGAAGGAATTTACCAAAACGAATTAAGTCCTGTCTTCTCCAGCTTTCAAGATATAATTCTCTTCCTCTTTCATCAATTAAATTATCAAGAGTTAAAGATCCCAAAGCAGTTGCTCCCCGGTCAGCTCTGATGGTATTAACAATAACTAAAGCACCTGCTGCATCATTGGTTCGCAGTAATGCTTCGGCTTTCATCAGCATAACATCTGCTAACCTGAAATAAACGTAATCGTTATCAACATTACCATTATCATCAAACTGGAAATCGATGGGATATTTATATGCCCTGATACCAGTAACCTCAAGGTTTGTTCCTTTTTCAATAATCTTTACTTCGGGAGTGAATACGAGAGGAGCACCTGTTCTGTCTTGTAAAGCGGCGCCTGTAACCATATGATATTGCTGCCCTACCAAAAAACCAACATTTACATGATTACCAGGATTTATATTGCCATTTACAGGAGTAGTGTAAGTATAAGCTACCCCTCTTCTTTTATCAGTTGCTTCAAATTTATTATAGAAATCAGATAGGGTGGTAAACCCATTCCAACCTGAAGGTTGCTGATTGTAGTGCATTCCGGAGTGCCATCTTGAACGTATATTTTGAGATGAAGAACCTCCAATGTTTTCCTGTGTCCAAATGTTTTCTTTCCCAATAGCATCATTGTTAGGGGCAAAGTTGTCAAAATAGCCGGTGCTGAAAGAATAAGGCCCAGCCAATATGGTATTAGCTAATGAAACTACTTTAGCCATGTCAGCAGCATCAAATGTCGGTGCTGCTCTATTGGCATAAGCACCTTTATTGAGATAGCATTTCATCAATAAAGTTCTGGCTGCATTTTTATTTGCCCTGGTTATCGGACCATCCGGAAGATTGGGAAGAACAGTTTCAAGTTCACTTATAATAAAATTCAATGCTTCTGTGCCTTTTCTAACTTTAGCAGGATTATCGGTGGTTTCTCCAGGTTCACGGTAAGGGACTTGATCGTAACCATCTAAAATCATAAACTGAGCCATTGCTCTCAGTGTCCTTGCCTCTGCTGCTTGTTGGGCACTTGGGCCAAACCTTAATAAATCTGTAGCGCCATAAACCACACCATTCAATGCGTCAAATACTTCCCTTACCCTTATATGGTCTGCATCAAATTTATGTGAGTGTAAAACTCTCCATGCTCCATTATCATCCCAGTCGCCACCACGGGTAGGTCCAATTAATTCATCTGTTGTCATTTCCCAAAGTGCGTACACCCCAGCCTGATCCTGAAATGTACCTTTTATAGAACTATAAACACCATTTAATAAGGCATCCACATTAGCATTGGTACCACTACCTCCAATTTGGCTTTCAGTCAGCTCTCCATTTAATTTTTCGTCAAGCTTAGTACAGCTTCCCATGAGAAAGGTAAGGACGATTAATGGAAGAAATAATTTCTGTATCATAATTAATTTTTTAAAAATTATAATTGTTATAATGAAAAATTCAATCCAAAAGAAATTGTTCTGGATGAAGGATATGGTATGTATTCTATTGCCACAGAAGGCACACCATTCACATTTTTATCCACGTTCACTTCAGGATCAAATCCTTTGAACTTAGTTATAACAAATAAGTTTTGACCTGTAACATAAACATTCAGACCTTTTATTACCTTACCAAGATTGCCAATTGAATAAGCAAGCGTTGCATTGGCCATTTTCAAGTAGTTTCCTTTTTCAAGAAATCTTGAAGATGCTGTAACCGGATTTGCGAATGATTCTTTAACCGGATCTCTGAAAAATGATTCAGCAATATTCTTACCGTTATTGAGACTTCCAACGTTTATCACATTATTGAAAGTATTATTATAAATTTCATAACCAAAAGCACCATTCATGTTAGCGGTAAAACTTAATTTCATATATCGCAAAGTAGTACTTAATCCTAATAAAACTTTTGGATTAGGATTTCCAACAAAGTATAAAATATCTCCACCGTCTGCGTAATTTGCCAGGCCAGTTGCTTTATCCATTCCTAAAAACTTACGGGTTACGAAAGCGTTTAATGGCAATCCGTTTCTAATGACCTGAACCGTAGTACCATTTATACCCTGACCATCTAAACTACCAGTATTAATTGAAGTTCTTAAACCAGATACAGTATTCTTAATAAAAGTAGCGTTTACACCAAAATCCCATGAAAAATTCTTCTGACTTATGATTGAAGCATTTATTGCGGCTTCAATTCCTTTATTATCAATTTTACCAGGGAGATTGATCCATTTGATTACAGCCCCTGAAGGAGCTGGTTGAGGTGGGATGGTAGGATATAGTAAATCACTGGTTCTTTTATTGAAATAATCTACAGTTACTGAAATCCTGTTATTTAAGACGGCAGCATCGATACCCACATTGTATTGTCTGTCAGCCTGCCATCTTAGTGATGGGCTAAATG
>JBLMVP010000190.1:0-13709 GCA_050256755.1 Sphingobacteriales bacterium
TCATCCGGTGTCATTCCTTCAAGGTAACTATGTGGGCTGAAGAATATAATTGAGCTTTAGTTGTTATCTTTAATTTGAGTTTTATCCAGTCCTGAAACAGGTTGACTACAAAATCAACCAAAAAGGAACTAAAATACCAGCACAGCAGAAAACTCTAACCGTTAGCGGTCATGCTAAAGCAACAGTACAAACGATACAATGACATAGATAAAAAAAGATGCTGCTTAATTTAAAAGAAGGTGAATATTTAGGACAAAATCGAAAATCGCTTGACAACAGTTTTTTAAAGTTGAGCATCACAAGCTATGAACCTAACTGCCAAATAGAAAAACATTACCACGAGAATCCTTATATAAGTATTTTGATAAAGGGCCGTTATTATGAAAAAAATGCTTTTGAGCACAATTTGATTTCTTCAGGTGACATTCTATTCAGACCAAACTCTTATACACATGGAAACCTGTTTGAAAGTTATGGCGGGACTTGTTTTAATATTGAGTTCAAATCAGAATGGGAAAAGCAGTTTGCGTCCAACCTGAAATTGCCAAATAATTTTAACCATTACAAAACAGGCAGCTTCCCATCTTTATATAAGCTATTAGTAAATTTTCAAAGCGAATTCAATGACGAGCTGGCTTTTGAATTTATTTGCGATTGGCTTTTTACAATCAACCAAATTACCTATGCTAAAGGTTCTCAACCATGGGTTGAAAAAATTGCCCGGATTTTAGAAAATGAGACTGAATGTTTCCATTCACTTCATTCGCTTTCTCAAAGAGTATTTGTCCATCCTGTATATCTTGCCAGGGCTTTTAAAGAAAAAAAGGGGATAACCATCGGTGAATACCAATTAAAAATGAAACTTGCTAATACCATTTCCCCTTTACTGGATTCCTCTTTGCCGATAAGCGATATTGGTTATAAAAATGGCTTTTATGATGATGCCCATTTCATCCGCTCTTTTAAGGCAGTTTATAAAATATCTCCGTATAAATTCAGATTAACTTCAAAAAAGTTAATTTGATACAATTTATACCCTGAGCCGGTTTTTAACTTTGTCAATAAAATAGATGAAGATAATAGCATCATTCTTTGGGATGATTAGTTTTCTGTCTGGTACCACTACCAATATTTCCGCACAAACAATTTCAAACGACAGCGTAAAATTTGACTATAGTAAAATATATGCACTTTGTTTAGATGCTAATGTAAAACCTGTTTTAGCCTTAATTGATTATGACGGCACAAAGAAGATTTCTGATAGAAACGTAACATTTAAAACTGATTTCGAAAATCGATTCAAATATGTGGAAGATAAAAGCATTTATCTTTCAGAAAATAAACCTGATACAGATGAATTACTTAAAATATTTCGCAGCTATTGGCGTATGTCACTTTTAGACGTGGGAAAAAATAATGATGCATTTTTAATTACAAACCTAACTGATTTTCTAAACAAAAACCATCTGCCTGAAAAAGACAAATTAGTCATTGGAGACAGCATAGATATATACCTAAAAAGATATATTGAAAGTAAGGACATGCATACAACTGGCTTTGGCAAAACAGGGAGACTTTTTGACTTGCTTGTTTGGAAAACAGAAAGAGACACTGTTTATTCATTTACCACTCACAAAGAAAAAATCAGTTCAAGAGTTATCCTGATGGATAATTTTGTAACCTTAGGCTGGGAGGAATACGCAACTCTTCAAAAGTATTACCCGGGTGGCTGGGCTAAACCTGATGCGCTTTATTGTGTGCAAAAGGCATACGACTTAAATAGCGAAAATTTTCTTATTAGCTATTTAGCTCACGAAAGCAGGCATTTCTCAGACTATAAAATATTTCCAAAACTTACAAGTCCCGATTTAGAGTACAGGGCAAAATTGACTGAATTAAGTATGGCTCAAAAAACTCTTTACCAACTTATTAAGTTCTTTACTGATAATGCTAATTACAATAGTGACAATGGGCATTCTATTGCTAACTATTGTGTAATTAGAGACCTTTCCAAAAAACTATTTAAATCAGAGTTTGAAAACGACCTCAATAAATGGGAAAACATTAGTGTAAAGAAAATTAATAAGGCAGCTTACAGGATACTACAATCTAACACAAAAGCATTAAAGCATAAAGGGTCCGATGTTCAAAAGTTTATTAAACCCTAAAGTTGGCACCAGGGACCCATGATAAAAAGAAGCACAACCGCTACATAAGTATCTTTTGTATATAAGTCTTAGAGAGAGATAATATTAAAATTATTATTTTCTTTTGAAAGCAAGAGATAGATAAGAGGTTTTAAGCTTCACTTAGCTCCCGCTTTCACAGGCACATACATAATCAGCCGCGGGATAATTTATTTGCAAAAATCTATATAAGGCCTGGGATGAAGGGGGCGAGACGTAATGCGTCTTTTTTCTGGAGTGCATATCCCGGCAACATATCCGGCCCGACTTGCTTCGCTGTGTTGGTTTATGTAACTTTATTTAAAGAACTTTTTTCAGCTTCATCTGCATGGGGCGACAGATGTTAATTCACTGGCTGCATAAAGTCCCGAACGTTACAGTCAATGCTAGTCGACCATTCAATCACGGTAGCTTGTAAATTTATCGGTGGACTATCCGCCGACGGGTTTCTAATAAACTTTGATCTAATTGGCAACAGCATTGCTTCTAACAACATTTGGCAGACGGAAAATCCTTTTCTGACTTTTAGAAAAAATATCACGGATAAAGAATCGTTTAACAGCGCCAACAACAGTTCAACAACACATACTAGCAAATGACAACAGACACATTTAAAGTAACGATACATATGGTTTCAAGTCTTGACGGAATTATTGCCAAAAAAGACAATAGCGTTTCGTGGTTTGAGACATTGGACAACTACGAGAAAGGCGTTTCTGAACAGGACCCGGAAGAATTTCTTAAAACAATAGATTGCTATGTAATGGGGTCAAGGACATACGAACACGCCCTGGAACTTTCAAAATCTTATGGGTGGGCTTATGGAGACGTGCCGACTATTGTAGTAACTCACAGAAACCTGCCGGCTGACAGAAAGAACATTGAAATTTATTCGGGCGACCTGAACAAACTTGTGAATGAACGGCTAAAACCAAACTACAGAAATGTTTGGCTTGTTGGCGGTGCAATGCTTGCCAAAGATTTCATTCGTTTAAAATTGGCGGACGAAATAAGGCTATCAATTTTACCTATTATTTTGGGTGACGGGATACTGTTTTTTAATCACATAGGACAAGAACAGGCATTGCATCTCAAAGACGTAATAGCCTACAAAAGCGGAATGGTTGAACTATGTTACGAAATAAGAACATAATAGAATGTTCTGACAAACTGAAAGAAAAACACTGTCTGTAACTCTGTAACATTGCATAGGGGCTTTGCAAAAGCAGGGCTCGACAATGTAACATCTCAACGGTGTGCTGGCATCAGCAGTGGTTTGGGCCCGACGTTCAATTTTCAGTTATAGTTAGTTCATAACTTCAACAATATATTTTCAATATGGGTCCCGCATTAGGCGGGATACCGGGCCAGACGAGCAATGAATTCCCTGCCTTCGAAAATACCCGAATGTTACAGGCAAGCACTTACCGAAGCCTGGCAGCATAGAAAACATCAGTGGGCTGTTTTCCTGAACGCACTTGGCGTCATACCTGTAAACTTTTTAAATGCCCTGTTAAACGAAGCTTTGGAATTAAATCCAAATTCATGACCAATACCGAGTAAGCTAAGGTTATCGTACTTGCCGGAGAATAAAGCTTCTTTAACATCGTTTACCCGATGCTCATTTATGTAGTCGAAGAAATTCTGATTGTGGTGTTGATTTATTATTTGTGATAAATGATTGGGGTGGATACTTAACTGTTTTGCTAAAGTAAATAAAGTAAGTTCAGTATCCTGATAAGGCTTTCTATCCTTCATTAAAGTTCCAAGCGCTTCAAAAAGTTCAAGTGATTTTTGTTTACTCAAACCTGAATTTTTGTATTTATCATTTAGTATTGGTTCAGATGCATTCCCGTCCGGGGGTATTGTTTCGGGTATTATTGAGTTATCGATAATCTGCGGAACAATAATTATCTCAATTTCTTCCGGTAAAATGGTAACGCCATTCTTTTTTGCGAAATTGAAAATGGCCTCCTGCCTTACGCCAAAATATCCAATCAGAAAGATAAGGCCGCAAAGTGCCAGGTTGCCTGCCAACGCTCCATACTGGGGAATCTTAAACCCGGAAAAATTATACAATAGCAACCCAACAGATGAAATAATCCAGACAACAATAATTCCCCAGGCAAGAAATTTCAACCAGCCAAGATATTTACTTTCTGTATTTGAAAATATTCTTTCTACCCGGTTACGATGCTTTTTTAGTTGAGTGATAACAATTGATGTGTATGCCAACAGGCTTATCATTTTAACGATGGTTAATACCTCCCGGGTAGTATTGCCCACACCATTGGTAAAGACTATCCCGGAAATAAGAATTCCAAGGCATACAGTAAAAGGTATTAAATGAAGGGCTTGTCTGAAACCTAACCTGAAATTGCTGGTGGCAAGCGATAAAGTATAAAATAAAAAAACCGGCCCATGCATGAACACAGAGGCTTCACTGAACTCAACCAAAATCCTTCCTGCAAAGGAGGCAGGATAATTATATTTTAAGATAATAATAAAGGTTGCTACGTTACCCAACATGATGAGCAGCCAGGTAAGAAAAATATAATCGGATAGTCCTTTTCCTTTTTTGCCAGCAATAAGCAGGCTTATAAATAAGATAAGTGTGGCACATCCGGCATATA
The DNA here is from genome assembly GCA_050256755.1 of Sphingobacteriales bacterium. GTDB lineage: Bacteria > Bacteroidota > Bacteroidia > Chitinophagales > Chitinophagaceae > AWTP1-9. The sequence goes on from JBLMVP010000190.1 coordinate 4,820, forward strand.
GATAACCTGTCATTTTCACAAATATAGCCAATGGAAGGGGCTATCAGAGTAGCAAAAGGGAAAAACCGGGCTCAATTTACAGGGAGCAGGTTTCAACTTACATGGTGAAGCGAAAGCATGTATTTACTACTATAGGTTTGCATCTTAATTTAAAAAAAATGAACAACTTTTTCATTAAGACAGAGCAACTGGTAAAAAATTATGGTTCCGGCGCTTCTGATAATGCCATTATCAATAACGTTAACATTTCGATTAACAAAGGAGAGTTTTCTATTATCATGGGCAATTCGGGTTCAGGCAAATCCACCCTTCTCTATCTTTTAAGCGGTCTGGATGAACCGAGCTCCGGCAAAATCTGGCTGAACGATATTCCTCTGCACCAACGGTCACAAAAAGACCTGGCAATAATGAGGCGGAAAATGATCGGCTTTGTATTCCAGGACAATAACCTGGTTCCTAATCTGTCCATACGTGAAAATATATTAGTGGCAGGATTCCTTGTTCAGGGTGATAGAAAACTGGTAAGCCAACGTGCCGAAAACCTGATGGAAGAACTAAACATTTTACCCCTTGCTAAAAGATATCCATCCCAGGTTTCAGGCGGGGAATTGCAGCGTGCAGCAATTGCCAGGGCCCTGATTAATAATCCTTTGATTTTGTTAGCCGATGAACCAACAGGAAATCTAAATTCTGAAGCTTCAGAAAAAGTATTGGAATGCTTTTCCGCATTGAACAGGAAAGGTCAAACCATTGTGATGGTTACACATGACCTCAAATCAGCATGCAGAGGCAGCCGTGTTCTTTTCCTCAAGGATGGAACTATTCCAGATAAGCACTCTTATAATGTAGACAACAATCATCCGGGAACCGAGGATAGGCTTTTCACCTGGTTAAAAAATATGGGCTGGTAATTTCTTACACTCCTAAACTTAATTGAATGAAATCAATACTTCTTATAATAAAATCAAATTTCAGGAGCAAAAAATGGATGACTTTATTGACAGGGTTGTCCATTGCCCTGGCGGCTCTCTTATTTAGCTCCGGGCTCTCCATTTTACAAAGTATTCAGCAACCTTTTGATAAACTGTTCAATAAACTCAATGCTTCTCATATTATAATGCTGTATGATATAAATAATGAAAGTACTTCTGAATTTAAAGATTGGTTTGCGCATCAGCCGGAGACAGAAAGAGTGAGTGAAGGCTCTCCTTATTTTTTTTGCAATGGGCCTTTGCTGCACAAGGGAAAAAATATTGAAGTGATGATCCAGCTTACGGAATATCATAGCGATAATTCAATTCAGGACAAACTGATGATTATTGAAGGGGTCAATAAAAAAAGCCCGGGATATGGTGAAATATGGCTACCTAAATATCTCGCCAATAACTACCAGATTAATATTGGAGATACCATCGGGATACCTGGCCCTGCAGGATTGTACCCTGTAATTGTATCCGCAACCATTGCAGATCCTCATTATGGAAGTGGTATGGTCAATCCTACCCGGGCATGGCTTGCGGCCGGTGAATTGTCATTCTTTGTTCCTGTTGCACAGCTGAGCAATATTCAACTGGGAATACGATTGAAAAACCCTGATTCAACATCCTTTCTCTGGGAAAGATTCGCCCGTAAGTTTAATTACACAGGAGTTCATCTTACTTATTCGCTCTTCAAAAACGCATACATGGGTATTTACCAGATAATGGGAAATGTAATACTAGTATTTTCAATAATGGCCTTGTTGATTGCATTATTTATGGTACGTTCCTCAATAATAAGAGCTGTTTATGATGATTATAAATTAACGGGTGTATACGAGGCATTAGGATTTACGCCAAAGAACATTGTATCGCTTTATGTAATCCAGTATTTGTTGCTTTCCATCATATTTATTCCTGTTGGTCTTGCCGTTTCCTGGTTTATAATCAAATTATTTCTGGGTTCCATTTCTCAAAAACTAGGAGCTTTTGAAACGGGTAATTCTGTTCAGCAAAGCATTTATCTTATTTCTTTATTTGTGATTGCTGTATTGGTAGTAATTACAGCATTCGCAGGAAGTTTTAAAGCTGCAAAAATAAACCCGGTTGAAGCAATAAGGACGGGGGCTCCTGTCAGGCGCTTCTCTAAACTCTTAATGCCGAAAGCGATTTCAAAATCACTATGGCCATTACCGGTTATCATGGCGTTGCGGTTTTTATCAGCCAATCCGAAACGTTCTATCTCCCAGGGAATTATTATTATGCTCACCATTTTTATAATCTTATTTTCAATAAATATTTCTTCTTCATTTGAAAATCTTAAATACAATAAGCCGGCCTGGGGATTTGAAAATGGCGATATTCAATTAAGCAGGCGGGAAGCCGTTGTCATTGGCCTTAATAATGAGCAATTGATAGAAATACTATCAAAGGAGAAAACAATTGAACGGGTTGTTCCTTTTACTTATACCAGTCTTTCCATATTATCTAAGGGAGGGTTACCGATACAGGAAATAAATGGCAAAGCTTATGCAGACAGTTTATCTCATGCCGGTTTACTAAACTTGCAAGGGAGGCATCCGCAATCGGCAAATGAAATTGCTCTTTGTATTGGAACGGCCAGGCAATTCATTAAAAAGCCGGGAGACAGCATCAGTGTATTTATAGAAGGACAAAAATCCAATTTTTTGGTTACTGGAATCTACCAGGACGTAAGTAATATGGGCCAGGGTTTCAGGCTTCATGCAAATGCCATGAAGAAATTGAACCCGATTTATACGCCGTCGGTATATAGTATCAAACTAAAGGAGAATACTAATGTGAAAGAATATAAGAATTACCTGCTAAAAAAATTGGGTGAAACCATAACCATTGACGCCAGTATTGAAGACAGAATAGCACAAATGGGAATCATTTCGGGTATGAAAACTGCATTATTCAGCCTTTCCTTCTTTTTTACATTCATTATGCTTTTAACTATAGGTAGCGATATGCTCATAACCATAAAAGAAAACCAATTGCACTTTGGCATTCTAAAATCTATCGGGTGGACCCCGGGTCAAATCAGGATATCAATGGTATGGAAGATCTTGTTTATTGCAGTAACTGTTATGCTGGCAGCTATTCCCGCGGGTATTTGGATTAGCCCTGTTTTAATGGGAAAGGTTACCGGTGGTATTGGACTGGTAAAGTTTCCTTTTATTATCAATTATCAGGGAATGTTAATGAGCATCCCACTCACTTTACTACTGATTAGTGCCTGCTCCTGGTGGTTATCAAGGGGTGCAGCATCCGCCAACCCACGAACATTGATTAATTCATAAAAATATTATACGACATGAAATTATTATCTGGAGTTTTAGCTTCTCTATTGTTTTCACTAAATGTTTTATCACAGACGCTATCAGTTTCGATAGACAGTTATTTGCAAAGGATGCATGGCATACATATTATTCCGGGCTTTTCTGTTGTTGTTGTAAAGGATAATAAAGTGATATTTTCAAAAGGATACGGCGTAGAAATGACGGGTGCAAATAAACCATTTACACCTGCTTCTGTTATTGGGGTTGGTTCGTTAACAAAATCGTTTACTGCTTTAGCGGTGATGAAGCTGGTGGAAAAGGGTAAGATCAGTTTGGATGCGCCCATAATTCAATATTTGCCATGGTTTCATACCGCTAATAAAGAGCAAAGTGATAAGATTACCATAAAAATGTTGCTCAACAACACATCAGGATTATATGCCCCAAATACGAATCCTTCTTATGAGTTATCGGAACCTGCCATTGAAAGCTTTGTAAAAAATCTTTCATCCATTTATCTGTATAAAGAGCCGGGCAACTCTTATGAATACAGTAACGCCGGATTTGTGGTTGCTGGATTGGTGATCAGCAAAGTTTCAGGAATATCATATGCCTCCTTTCTTGAAAAGGAAATTTTTCAGCCAATAGGTATGAAGCATACTTCGACAAAACCAGGAGATTTTGACAAAATGAATATTGCCCCAGGTCATTACCCTTCAATAAGGTCTGTAATAGTTGCCAAGAGGGAGCCTGAATTTGAATTGGGTGAATATGTTCCTGCGGGGTCATTGCTTCATTCCTGCGCAGATGATATAGGAAAATACCTGGTTGCACTCACGTATGAAAACGGCGTGATAAACAGGCAAATAAAAAAAGCATTGTGGACACCCTATATAAACTTCCCGGGTCTTTCCAAAGAAGATGGCGGTGATGGGAAGTCGTTTAGTTATGGTTTAGGCTGGATGATTTCAAATGTAGAAGGAAGAAATATTATTCACCATGGAGGCAGTACTGGAAAAACGTCATCCTTTACTATGATTGATACCACAAACAAAGTAGCCGCGACTATCCTTATGAACGTTGACATGACATTCATTGACAAATATGCTTACCCTACCGAAATAACTATTCTTAATAATGTACTTCGATTGGCAAATAATCTCCCCATATCGGAATTTGGCAGACCTCTAGCAAAAGATCCCACATTAAACAATTATGACTTAAAGGAAGACAGTAAATCATCTTATTTAGGAGAATACAGGTTAAGTAAAGGTGGAGATGCATGGGTAAATTTTGGCGTGGATTTTAAGATTCAGGAAACAGCAGCAGGCCAATTAGAAGGTATTATTTACAGGCAAACTCAGATAGTGGACAGATTCCTACTTGATTTTGTAAATGAATCAGTAGCAGTAAGCCGGAATGTGGATATCCCAGGTTATCTTAAATTCAAGCTTACACCAGGAGGTAAGGTTACAACCGCATATTTTAATAACATGGAATTCAGTAAAAAGGAAAAGGGTAGTAGTCTGTTCAGAGAAGTCAAGGACGTATTTGGGCGGGTAAGTTTTTCTATACCCCAGGAATGGAAATACAATTTGGGTAGTACAGATTTTTCTGCCAGAGGTGAAAAAAATGAGGCTTTGTTTACCGGGGCTGTATTGTCAAAAGAAAAGGTTTCATTTGATTCATTATTTAAATTAGCTGCGGGTTCAACAGCGTCCGTAAAAGCTCAAAGCAAAATACTTTCTGAGAACATCGGCACATTTATCTGGCAGCAGAAAATATATGTCTTTAAAAAAGGTGATGAAACCTTCCAATGCATACTATTTTTTACAAAAAACGCTGGTAATGTTTTTTGGTTTATGCTGACAACTCCTACAGGAAAATTTACAGATTACTTACAGCAGGTAGTTAACCCTCTCTTAAAAAGTTTCCGGATACAATAATTACTAATCAAAATATGAAAGCACCTATTTGAGAGCGAAGCGATTTGTTAAGCCTTTATTTATTCAAAATTGCGGTTAAAATTTGCCGCCTGCTTATAACAAGCAGTTTGCTGCTCTGCTGGCTAGCGGAATAACAACCAGCTTTTATGCTACCATAAGCTATTATCGTGCTTGATTGAATTCTGTTTGGCTTCCAGTTCTTAACTTCATCATTATTTTTCAATTGCCTTCAATTGCCGGGCTGACAATTATAAAACATCCGCCTGCAGCTATACCTGAACGTTGTGCATTATGCTAAACGGGTACTCTACTAACTGACAATGATAGCAGAATTTACAGGACACGGTATTCACGAAGACGACAATGAAACTTGTGGAAACTATATTTGTTCCTGCATCAAGAATCTAATCTTTACTAACGTAGCTGTTTTTGCAGCCTTCATTCGTAAGCCGGGAATATTGGAATTGAAATCTTTTATAGAAAAAACTGTTTCAGAAGATAGAAAAATTACATTTTTTGCAGGCCGCAATGAATTCATAACATCGAAAGAGGCATTAGCACATGGTAAAACATCAGCCAGCATTATTATACCAGTTGAGGGACAGGAACCGTTATAGAAAGCAACTGTATTTTTATAAGGATTACAGGGATTCGTGAAACGGGCTGTTCATTAAATGAAAATCATTTTTATTTGTAAACAACTAATTCTCCTCCGCCTTCTGCTCTCCATACAACGTTTCATCTTCTTCCAGGCGCTGTTCCCAATCCCAGGCAGTACGCATCATATCTTCAAGTGAATATTTAGTTTGCCAGCCAAGTTCTTTTTTTGCTTTATCGTTGTTGGCATAAATGGCAATAACATCGCCCGGTCTTCTTGGGCCAATGGTATAATTTAATTTTACCCCGCTTACTTTTTCAAATGCATGAATTGCTTCCAGTACAGTTACACCATTTCCGGTGCCCAAATTAAATACTTCACAGGCAGCTTTATTTTTATTTTCAACTAAATAATTCAATGCAAGCGTATGTGCATGTGCTATATCGCATACATGTATATAGTCGCGCAGACAGGAGCCATCTTTGGTGGCATAATCATTTCCATGCACCTGCATACTTTTTAATTTGCCAATGGCCGTTTGTGTTATGGCGGGGACGAGGTTCGCAGGTTTTCCTATTGGTAATTCACCAATCCAGTTACTGGGATGGGCGCCAGCCGGATTAAAATAACGAAGCAGGATTGCCTGTGCATGAAAACTTTTAATGAATTCACTTACTATTTGTTCTCCCATTTGTTTAGTATAACCATATGGAGAAGCCGCTGCTTTTGGCGGAGTGGATTCTGTAACGGGTATTTCATCCGGGTTGCCATATACTGTGCAGGAAGATGAAAAAACAAAATAAGGTATATCAAACTCCTCCACACATTTTAAAAGGTTGATTAAAGAAGTGAGATTGTTTTCAAAATACATCAATGGATTTTCTACTGATTCATTTACCGATTTGAAAGCAGCAAAATGAATGATGCCAACAATATCTGCATTTTCCATGAAGATGGCATGCGTATCGTTGTAGTCGCACAGATCAACTTTATAGTTCTTAATTTTTTGCCCGATTATTTTTTCAACGCCTTCTAAAATTTTTTCAGATGAACGGGAGTTGTTATCAACAGAAATAACGTCGTATCCGTTTTCAACAAGATCTACAATAGTGTGTGAGCCAATATAACCGCAGCCGCCTGTCACTAAAATTTTTTTCATGGTATTTGTTTATTCAATTATGCTCATTAAATACTGCCCGTAACCGCTTTTCATTAAGGGTTCAGCCATTTTTAATAATTGTTCTTTGCTGATAAAACCTTTACGGTAAGCAATCTCTTCAATACAGGCAATCTTGATTCCCTGCCGCTGTTCAATTACCTGTACAAACTGCGATGCCTGCATTAATGAATCAAATGTACCCGTATCCAGCCAGGCTGTTCCCCTGTCCAATACAGCTACTTTTAATTTTCCTATTCTTAAATATTCTTTATTTACATCAGTAATTTCATATTCACCCCTGGCAGAGGGTTTTAATTCTTTTGCAATCTGAACGACTTCGTTGTTATAAAAATATAAACCCGGAACGGCATAATGACTTTTTGGTTTTGCCGGTTTCTCTTCAATTGAAATGGCATTCATGTTTTTATCAAATTCCACCACACCATATCTTTCAGGGTCGCTAACATGATAAGCGTAAATAATTCCGCCATCCGGTTTGGTGTTATTTTCTAACAATTTTCCCAAGCCAGTTCCATAAAAAATATTATCCCCCAATACCAATGCTACGTCATCTTTCCCTATAAAATCTGCGCCAATAACAAATGCCTGTGCTAAACCGTTAGGCTCTGGCTGCTCAGCATAGGAGAAATTTAAACCCAGCTGACTGCCATCGCCAAACAATCTTTTAAAATTGGGTAAATCATGCGGAGTGGAAATGATAAGAATATCCCGGATACCTGCCAGCATTAAAATACTGAGCGGGTAATAAATCATGGGCTTATCGTATACCGGCATAATTTGTTTACTGATAGCATAAGTAATAGGATGTAATCTTGTACCCGAACCACCAGCCAGAATAATTCCTTTCATTTAAAACTTGTTTGTGACAAAGATGAATAAAAAAAGCGGATGAAAAACATCATCCGCTATATATGTGAGTAGTTAGTAATTACAGAAAAAGAGAAACAAACCCGTAAACAAGAGCTGCCAATACTCCACTAACAGGTATTGTTAGTATCCATGCCCACATTAAGTTAGTAGTTACTCCCCAGCGTACAGCACTCAATCTTTTAGTTGCGCCTACGCCAATAATGGCACCGGTAATGGTATGTGTGGTGCTAACCGGGATTTTCAAATTTTCGCATGTAAATAAGGCAATAGCACCAGCAGTTTCAGCCGCCACTCCTTCAAAAGGGGTTACTTTAGTAATGCGGGTGCCCATTGTTTTTACGATCTTCCATCCACCACTCATTGTTCCGATTGCCATGGCTGTATAGCAGGATAGTGGTACCCAAACCGGCATTTGTTCAAAATGTGTAATATTCCCATTGGCTATTAATGCAGCTGTAATAATCCCCATTACTTTTTGGGCATCATTTCCACCATGACCAATACTGAATGCAGCGGATGAGACAAGCTGAAGTTTTTTAAACCAGGCATTGGCCCTGTGGGCATTAAGGGAACTTAAAAATAATGAGAAGAATGCCATAATGGTTAAAATAAAGGCCAGAAGAATCCATTTAAAATTAGAAGAGTGAAAAATGACTTTCAGAACATAACCCTCATAATGTGATTTTAATTTTTCAGGATTTAGCTCGAGGGTGAAATACAGAAAAGCTGCAATCAATATAAAAACAATCAGCGATGTAATTTTAGGTACTATACCTTTTTTAAAAGAATTAATAAACCATATTGATATAATATAGGCTATAACCATACCAATCAACGGTGCCAGCAGAATGAAACTCGCAGTTTTAAGAACAGGTTCTGCGTCTACTGAACTGAAAGTTTTTGCATGAGCAATGGCAGCACCTGCAAAGCCTCCGATCAATGTGTGAGAAGAAGAAGAAGGGATACCAAACCACCAGGTAAAAAGATTCCATCCTATAGCTGCAATAAGCCCGGAA